>JANNVM010000780.1:0-8673 GCA_031414455.1 Verrucomicrobiota bacterium | reverse complement strand
CGAACTGCTGACGGTGAATCCCGTGGAGCAGCAGACGTATCAGCACCTTGAATACAGCCCGCTCATTAACGCCCGCTCCCATTCGCTGGGAGGACAGAGCCGCATTCTGAATGACAAGTTCTCCGCGCAATGGAACGCGCTGCTCACCGTTCTCGCCTTCCGCCCGGCGCTCACGGCGGAAGATACCCTCGCCGTTGCCGGCTATCTCGCCCTGCAGGACCGCATTGAGGAAGCGCTGGCATTCTTCGCCAAAGTGAACCGCGCCGCTGTGGTGGAGAAGGTGCAGTATGAATACCTCCGCGCCTGGCTGGCCATGTGCCAGGAAGACACCGCCACTGCGCGCCGCATCGCCAGCGCCCTGCTGGCGCATCCGGTGAAACACTGGCGCGACAAATTCGCCATCCTTACCGCCCAGCTTGATGAATTGGAAGGCAAGCCCGTCGCCGCCCCCGACATGGCCGACCGCGATGCCAGCCAGGACACGCTGGCCGACAAGGAGCCGGCTCTAACCCTCACCTCCGAGAGCAACATGGTCACCGTGCGCTTCCGCAACGTGGCGGAAGTCACCGTTCGCTACTACCCGGTGGACCTTGAGTTCCTCTTCAGTGCGAATCCGTTCGTCACGCAGAACACCGGGCGCTTCGCCAGCATCCGCCCGGCGCACAGCGACAAGATCATGCTCCCCGCCGGCGCGGATAAACACACCTGGGCGCTGCCCGCCAAATTCCACAGTGACAACGTGCTCGTCGAAGTCACCGGCGGGGGCGTCACCAAAGTCACCGCTGTCTATGCCAACACCCTCGACGTGCAGATCAGTGAGGGTTTTGGTCAACTCACGGTGCAGCACGACAAAAAGCCGCTGCCCGGCAGCTACGTGAAAGTCTTCGCCGACGTGAATGGAACGCCCGCGTTTTATAAAGACGGCTACACCGATCTCCGCGGCAAGTTCGACTACGCCAGCCTGAGCACTGACGACCTCAACGGCGCACGGAAATTCGCCATTCTCATCATGAGCGACAACCACGGTGCGGTGGTAAAGGAAGCGAAGCCGCCGGCGCAGTAGCGTGGACCTCTGGTCCACAGGCATTTTCAAGAGAGGCATGTGGACTGGAAGTCCACGCTACTCCCGCAGATCCACACAAACCATGCGCGACTTGTCCTTGGCATACAGCAATCCATTCGCCAAAGCCGGCGGAGCGCGGTGCCCGCCGCGGAGGATTTCGCTGCGGGCGGTGAGTGGCGGGGCCTTGCCGGGCGTGGCGTCGGTGAGGATGAGTTCGCCGGCGTCGGTGAGAACGATCAGTCGCGCGCCGCAGGCGATGACGTGACCGGGATCCAGCTTCACCGACCAGCGGACCGCGCCATCCTTCGCGCTGATGCAGCGGAGTTGCTGGCCGGTTTCCTGACGCCCGTGGAATCCATAAAGATTTCCGTCCACGAGCACAGGAGTGCTGTAGTGGCAGTCGAGTTTGTCACCGGCGCGCCATGAAGCGGTGAGAGTGTCGTCCCTGCCAATTTCCCAAACGGCCGCACCGACATCGTAGCACGCGGACGTGAAGAAATGTGTGGCGTCCACGGCTACCGGCGAGGCGGCATTGACCGAGGCGTGCATCTTTGCGCGGAACGGTTCGGTGAAAACGACTTTGCCAGTGTCCGGGACGAGCCCGGCCACTCCCTCCCGGGTGAAGAAAACGGCACGCGGTCCCTGCGGCGGGCGCAGGAGAATGGGCGACGCGCAGCCGGCTTCGTCTTTGAGCGCCTTCCACTGCAGCGCGCCGGACTTTTTGTCGAAGGCTGCGACGCCCGCGCCTTCACCGCCGATGGAGACCAGCACGGATGTGTCCGTCACGAGCGGCGCACAGGAGCGGCCGAAGAATCCCTTTTCCGACTTCAAGTCCGCCTCGAGATCCTTGCGCCAGAGTAATTTGCCGTCCGCAAGTTGCCATGCGGCGAGCGATCCGTCGGCGCCATAACAATAAACTGTTCCACCCTCCACCGTGGGGCAGGAGCGCGGGCCTTCGTCGAATCCGAAATCATCCTCGTAAGTCGTCGGCCACTCCTGCTTCCAAATCACGTTGCCCGTCTCCGTCTCCAGCGCCTCAAGGACATGCTGATCGCCGGAACGATAAAACAGCAGTGCCTTTTCTCCACTCACCACAGGCCCGGCGAATCCGGCCCCGCATTCGTGCTTCCATAAGATTTTCCATCCGTCTCCGGGCAGTTCCTTGATGAGTGCTGTGTCCGCCGGTGCCTTGCCATCGCGCTGCGGGCCGAGGAACTGCGGCCAGTCGGCGGCGGCGCAGTGCGTAAGGGTGAGGAGGAGTAGGAGACGCATGGGAGGATCAGTAATCGGTAATCGGTAATCGGTAATCGGTAATCGGTAATCGGTAATCGGTAATCGGTAATCGGTAATCAGTGGTCAGTGATGGCGTATCCACTGAATACTGATTACTGATTACTGAATACTGATGACTGGCCTTCCCTCCGTTTGACATCTCCCTCCCGCCGTCCCCCGTCACGGCACTCAATTTCCCTTCCCAACATGACCAACGGCCCCGCAGTGCTGATCGCCTGCGACAAATTCAAAGGAACGCTCACCGCGGCTCAGGCCTGCGCGGCGGTGACTGCCGGAGTGAAAGCAGTGTGGCCGGGAGCGCAATGTGTGAGCCGCCCGATGGCCGATGGCGGTGAGGGCACGGCGAAGGTGATTTGCGACGCCTGCGGGGGCGATTGGCTGACGGAGGAAGTGACTGGTCCGCTCGGTGACAAAGTGCAGGCCGGCTGGGCATGGCTGCCGGAGACGAAGACGGCCGTCATTGAAATGAGCGAAGCGTCCGGATTGAAACTGCTCGATGCCGCGCGGCGCAATCCCTGGCGCGCCACCACCGCGGGCACCGGCGAACTCATGCAGGCGGGCATTCGCCATGGCGCGGAGCGTCTCGTCGTCGGCATCGGTGGCAGTGCCACCAATGATGGCGGTTCCGGTATGGCATGGGCCATGGGTTTTCGTTTTCTCGATGCTGACGGCAAAGGGTTCTTCCCGCTGCCGGCGAACCTGACGACGCTGGCGCGCATCGTGCCGCCGGAGAATTTCAGCCCGCCGGAAATCATTGCGGCCTGCGATGTAACGAATCCGCTGCTCGGACGCGACGGCGCGACCGCCGTCTATGGCCCGCAGAAGGGCGTGCGGCTGGAGCGCATTCCGGAGTTCGAGGCCGCGCTTCAGCAGCTCGCCGAAATTGTCCGGCGCGATCTCGGTGTGGACCTCACTGCGGCTTCTGGTGCCGGTGCGGCCGGTGGTTTGGGCTTTGGACTGATGACGTTTTGCCGGGCGAAAATGCAGCCGGGGTTCGACCTTGTGGCGGAAGTCACGGAACTGGAAGATGCCGTGCGCGTGGCGGATCTGGTGATTACCGGCGAAGGCTGCGTGGATGCCCAGACGCTGCACGGTAAAGGCCCTGCGGGTGTGGCTGACATGGCGCGCCGTCTCGGTAAACCCGTTGTCGCCGTGGGCGGCATCGTGGATGAATCTGTGCGCACCGCACTGAATGCGAAGTTTCACGCCGTGCTCGCCTCCGCCACATCGGAAACACTTGTGGAGGCGCTCGCGAATCCCGCGCAGGCGGTGGAGCGCGCGGTGACAGCGGCCGCCGGGCAGTTGAATGCGGTGCTGGGAATTTAAGCCCCGGGACCGCGGCTTTGTAAGCCGCCACTCCTATCGAGTTCCTCATCATGGCGAGCGGCTTCCAAAGCCGCGGTCCCAGGATGCCGGATCAGTCGCTCTCCATTAGCGGTTGCCGGATGCGGGGCACCGGCGCAGTGGCGGTTTTTATGCGCAAAATCGGCATCATCATGAACGGCGTCACGGGACGCATGGGCACGAACCAGCACCTCGTGCGGAGCATCGCGGAGATCATCAAGCAGGGAGGCGTCAGGGCAGGGGACAACATTCTCATGCCGGATCCTGTGCTCACCGGACGCAGTGAGGAAAAACTCCGTGCCTGTGCCGAAAAGGCGGGGCTCCCGCTGCCGGTATCAACTGACCTCGATGCCATGCTGGCGCGGCCTGACATGGAAATCTTCTTCGACGCCAGTGGCACGCAGTATCGCGGATCGTTTATTGACCGGGCGGTGGCGGCGGGCAAAGCGATCTACTGTGAAAAGCCGACAGCCACGAATCTCGCAGAGGCCCTGCGCATCGCGGATGTCGCCGAACGTGCGGGCGTGAAGAATGGTGTCGTGGCTGACAAGCTCTGGCTGCCAGGCATTGTGAAGTTCCGCAAGCTGCGCGACGAGGGGTTCTTCGGACGCATCCTCAGCGTGCGCGGCGAGTTCGGCTATTGGGTTTTCACCGGTGAGGATCCCTCCCAGCCGGCGCAGCGGCCGTCATGGAACTACCGCAGCGAAGACGGCGGCGGCATCATGGTAGACATGTTCTGCCACTGGCGCTACCTCCTCGATAATCTCTTCGGCGGTGTAAAGCGCGTTAGCGCCATCGGCACCACCCATCTCCCGGTGCGCATCGGCGAGGACGGCCAGCCCTACGCCTGCACGGCCGACGATGCAGCGTTCGGCACTTTTGAACTGGAGGGAGGCGTGATTTGCCAGCTTAACAGCTCATGGTGCGTCCGCGTGCGTCGCGATGAACTCGTCACTTTCCAGGTGGACGGCACCGACGGCAGCGCGGTCTTCGGCCTGCGGAAGTGCTGCTATCAAAGCCGTCAGGACACCCCGCGCCCGGTGTGGAATCCTGACATTGAGCAGCCGATTGACTTCTTCGGCGGCTGGAAGGAGGTGCCCGATGATCCAGCCGGTTATGAAAACGCCTTCAAGATTCAGTGGGAGATGTTCCTGCGGCACGTCGCGCTGGACGAACCGTTCCGCTGGTCGCTCCGGGAAGCGGCGAAGGGCGTGCAACTGGCGGAACTGGGCCTGCAGTCGTGGAAGGAAAGCCGCTGGCTGGACGTGCCGGAACTGGGAGCGTAGTCAGGCCGTCTCGGCCTGCTGCAAAAGGCCGGGACGGCCTTTCTACGATGTCTGCATCGCCAGCGCGGCGCGGGCTTTCTCCGCAGCCTCAGCGGATTTTCGCATGATCTCTTCCGGTGATGGCAGGTTGGCCAGCACGTCGGCGGGGATGAATCCATCGCCGGCGAGTTTTGTGAGGCACTTCTTGCGTTCCGCGAGCGCCTTGCCGGCGTCGCGCTCTTTGCTGAATCGCGTCTTCGCATCATCACTGCGCTGACGAAGCCGGCTGTAGATGTCCCCGCCGAGCAGCGCGGAGATGTCCACTTTCATGGCTTCGCGCTTGGCGTCGGTTTCGCTCACCGGTTCGCCGTTGATGGGAGCGGCGGTGTATTTCGGAAACATGATCGCCACTTCCGGGCAGACGCGGCTGCACGCCGGGCAGTTCGTTTTGCAGTTGTCGTTGTTCTGCACCTGGATCTTTCCCGCAGTGCTTACACCATAGACGTCGAACAGACAGAAACTGAGGCACTGCATGCAGTTGGTGCAGCGCGAATAGTCAATCACCGGGAACCACGGCTTCCATTGCCCGGGTTGATTCATCGGGCGGTCGCCGCGGGATTTCTCCACCAGAGAACTGACGCCGCCGGCATCGAGGCCGGTGATGTCGCGGGCGGTGATGTTGACCTTCCCGGCGCTGTCCTGCATGTCAGGGGCGGTGCCGCCGGGGAACTCTCCCAGAACGAGCAGCGTGTCGTCGTCCGGCGAGAGGCAGGTGCCGGCACCGGTGCGTGAGATCGAATAGCCCCGGTCGAGAAGATCGGTCAGGAGGGAGAAGCGGCGGCTGCCGGAGAGTTTGGAGGAGCCGTTGCCTTCGTAGAGGAGGATGTGGATGCCGGGAGCGAGCATGGGGAATTTATGATTTGTGATTTATGATTTACGCTTTGCCTGGTCACGGAGCCGTGGAGTCGATTTCGGAAGCGTCGAGGCGGGCGCAGGCGTCGGGGCCGGAGAGCGTCCGCATGTTGACGATCTCGGTGGTGCCGGTGTTGAGCGGGGCTTCGGCGGCGTGGAAGAGCCACTCGACGGCGCGGCGGTGACAGGCGGCGATTTTGAGAGGACCGGCGGCGGCAAGGGCCTTGAGACGCGGGTCGCGGCGGGCGGACATTTCGCAGAGATCGGCCACGGAATCGAAGGCCGACTCGCCTTCACTCAGATGCTGGAGCACAGTATCTTTCGTTTCCTGCGGCACGACCTGGGCATAGGCACAGCGGCAGTAGAGTAGGCGGGGCATTGGGGCCGGGGAGGACATGGGCGCGATCCTGGAACGGATCGCGCGGCGATTCAATGAGCAAGGCTGCGCTTTATCCGGCGAAAGCGGCCGGCGTGCGCGCCGTAATGGGACGATGCCAAAAACTATCCTTGCCGCCCTTTGTTTTATTTTTCCCGCCGCACTCGCTGCGCAATCGCCGGCTCCACCGCCGGACGGCCGCTACAAGGTCGAAGTTCTCTCCACCGGCATGCCCCAGCCAATGGAACTGGAACTGGCTCCGGACGGCCGCATCTTTTTCATTGAGATTGCCGGCAAGCTTCGGATTTGGAAGCCGGATACAAAGGCTGTCGTCGAAGCCGGTGCTGTGGAGGTGACGACCGCGAACGAGAATGGACTGCTCGGATTCGCGCTCGATCCGAACTTCCCGGACAACCACTGGATCTATCTCTACCACTCGCCTAAGGATGTGGAGGGACAGCGGCTCAGCCGGTTCGTGATGAATGGGGACACGCTTGATGTAAAGAGTGAGAAGGTGGTGCTGGCATTTGGCACGCAGCGGCGGGAATGCTGCCACCATGCCGGTTCCGTAGAGTTCGGGCGGGACGGCTGCCTTTACATTTCCACCGGCGACAATACCCATCCCCACGGTGACTCCGCCGGCTATGCGCCCATTGATGAGCGCCTGAACATGGGACCATGGGATGCCCAGAAATCTGCGGCGAATCCCAACGACCTGCGCGGGAAGATCCTGCGCATCCGTCCGAAAGCAGACGGCACGTATGAGGTTCCTGCAGGCAACTTGTTCCCGGCAGGAACGCCGGGCACGCGGCCGGAGATCTACTGCATGGGCTGCCGTAATCCATGGCGGATGAGCGTGGACCAGGTCACGGGCAATGTCTATTGGGGTGAGGTTGGTCCTGATGCCGGCGGCGACAATGAACGCGGGCCGCGCGGCTACGATGAGATCAATCAGGCGAAGAAGGCGGGCAATTTCGGCTGGCCGTATTTCATCGGCAATAATTTCGCCTATGCAGACTACGACTATGTCACAAAGAAGGCGGGCGCGAAGTTTGATCCCGCGCATCCGCGCAATGTCGGGCCGAACAACACGGGCAGAGAGGACTTGCCGCCGGCGACTCCGGCATTCATTTACTACCCCTACGGCGCTTCTCCGGAATTTCCCGCAGTAGGGCAGGGGGGGCGCACGGCCTGTGCAGGGCCGGTGTTCCGCTACCGGCCGGAGTTCGAGAGGACGAACGGTTTTCCCTCACACTTCGACAATTGCCTGCTCTGGTGGGACTGGGAGCGACGCATGGTGAAGTGGGCGCGGCTCGACAAGGACTCCAATCTTGTCGCGATCGAGTCGTTCACCTCCGCGGTTCCCGCGAAGCGAATGCTCGACGCCGTCTTTGGCCCTGACGGAAAACTCTACTGCCTCGACTACGGCGAGACATGGGGTGCCAATCCGGACTCGAAGCTCATGGTGGTCTCGTTCAACCACGGCAACCTGCCGCCCATCGCGGTTGCCGGTGCGAAGCAGGGCAGTGGTGCCGTTCCGTTGAAAGTCAATCTGAGCAGCGCGGGCACGACCGATCCGGACGGCGACATTGCCGCTCTGAAATACGAGTGGCGCGACGCCGGTGTTGTTCTCTCCACCGCCGCAAACCCTGACATCGAACTCAAAACGCCCGGCGATCACGTCATCGAACTCCGTGTCACCGACGCCGCTGGAGCGACGGCCATGGCTTCCGTTCCCATCATCGCCGGCAACACGCAGCCGGAAGTGAAACTCGAATCACCCGCGGACGGCGACTTCTTCACGCCGGGGCAGCCTGTGGCATGGAAAGCAAGCGTGCGTGATGCCGAAGAGGGCGAATCTGAGAACCAGCCTGACAGCTTTGGCGCACGGATGCTCGTGAGTGCGCGACTTGACCGAGGCGGCGCTGAGGCTCCGGGGCTCAAGCTCATGAAGTCCGCCGACTGTTTCAACTGCCACGCGCTGGAGCACCGCATCGTCGGCCCGGCACTCGTGGAGATTGCAGAGAAGTATCGCGGCCAGGCAGGAGCGCTGGATGCAAGTGCTGGCCGCGTGCAGAATGGTTCCAGCGGTGTGTGGGGTCCGGTGCCGATGCTGCCGCATGGCCATCACACGCCGGATCAAATCAAGGAAATGGTCGCGTGGGTTTTCTCCCTCCAGCCCGGCAGCGAAAAGCCTCAGCTCCTTCGCGGCCTAACCGGTGAAATTGCCGTGCCCGCCGCCGGCAGCAATCCGCCTGCGCGCGGCCTGGTTCTCGAAGCCACCTTCACCGACGCCGGTAATCTGCCCGCGGGAATGCTCACAGGAAGAGCCAGTGCCACGCTGCGCAGCCGGCAGTTGGAAGCCGAACTCCACGACGGAAACAGCGGGACTCAGGCCCTCGGCGGCGGCAGCGCCAGTG
>JANNVM010000779.1:0-8366 GCA_031414455.1 Verrucomicrobiota bacterium | reverse complement strand
GCCGCGGCTTGAACCACGGGAGACATAGAAAAGCGTCTAAAACACGGGGCTATTTATTCCAACAGGCATTCCAACACAGCCTTTTTTACCCTCACTTTTATTTGATAGCCAGTTGATTATAAAGGAGTTGGAGCGGGTGATCAGAATCGAACTGACGTATCAAGCGTGGGAAGCTCGTGTTCTACCATTGAACTACACCCGCAATGCCAGCCGGCACAGGCTGGACGTAAGCGGAGCCCGGGCGGCGGTCAAGAATCGTTTCGCGCGGGATTTCTGCCGTCGCGCGGGAATTTTGCAGGGTGGAAGTTTCCCTTGTCGCTCCCCGGGCGATGTTGTACCCGGGCCCGACTCATGACCCAACCCGCGTCCATTCTCTGCACCGCCGACTCCGGGGTGACAGCTGAACGCTTCACCGAAGGCTTCCGCTGGATGCTGCTGGCGCGGACAGTCGAGGACAAGATCGCAGCGCTCTACCATGCCGGTAAAATTGTGGGCGGCGTGTATCTTGGGCGCGGGCAGGAAGCGTTCAGTGCGGCACTGGCGATGAGTCTCGACCGCGCACACGGCGACATTTTCTCTCCTCTCATTCGCGACCAGGCGGGACGCATGGCGTTTGGCGAACCGGTGCTGGATACCATGCGCACCTATCTGGGCAGCTCGCGCGGCCCGATGCGGGGACGCGACGGCAATATTCACCGCGGCACGCCGGCGACAGGCATGCCCGCCATGATTTCCCACCTCGGCAGTATGATTTCGGTGGTCTGCGGGATGCTCATGGCCCGGAGATTTCGTGGAGAAGCGGAAGTGGTCGGTGCGGCGACCATCGGCGACGGGGGCACCAGCACCGGGGCATGGCATGAGGCCATGAATCTGGCGGCCGTTGAAAAACTGCCGCTGGTGATGGCGGTGGCGAATAACCAATTCGCCTACAGTACGCCGACCGCACGGCAATATGCGTGCGACAGCCTTGTGGACCGCGCGCGCGGGTATGGCATTGATGGTCACAGTGTGGACGGCACGGACTTCGCGGCCTGTCTGGCGGTTTTTGAGAGAGCCGTATCCCGGGCGCGCAACGGCGGCGGGCCTCAACTCGTGGTGGGGACTTTGCTGCGGCTTTGCGGTCACGGGGAACACGACGACGCCTCCTACGTGCCCGCTGAGCTGCGCACCCGTGAGGAATGCCGCGACTGCCTCAAAGTCGCCCGCGAGGCCATGCTCGCCAACTCCTGGAGCACCGAGAGCGAACTCAAACGAATGGAAGCCGAAGCCTATGAGACCGTGCAGGACGCCGTGGCGAGTGCCCAGCGTGATCCCGTTCCCGATCCCTCGCGCGAGACATGGGCGGCGCTGTCCTCCTCATGGCTCATCGAAGGAGGGCCGCACGCGTGAGCATTACTTATCTGGAAGCCATCCGTGAGGCGCAGGCCAAAGCCCTGCGCGAAGATCCGTCCGTCTTCATCTACGGTCAGGACATCGCGCAGTTCGGCGGGGCCTTCAAAGCCACGAAGCATCTGGCCCGTGATTTCCCGGGTCGGGTCCTCGACAGCCCTATCAGTGAGGACGCCATGATGGGCATGGCCATCGGGGCAGCCATTTCAGGCATGAGGCCGATCGTGGAGATGCAGTTCGCGGACTTTTCCAGCATTGGCTTCAATCAGATCATCAATCAGGCGGCGACGCATTTCTGGCGCACGGGCATCCCCTGCCCGATCGTGGTGCGCCTGCCCAGTGGCGGCACCGCGGGCAGCGGGCCGTTTCACAGCCAGAGTATGGAAAGCATCTACGCGCATTATCCGGGGCTTGTGGTGCTCACGCCGGCCACGGTTGGCGATGCCTATTCGATGCTGCTGGAGGCGATCACTTTGAACGACCCGGTTCTTTTCTGTGAACACAAGTTTCTCTACTATCACCTCAAGGCCGACAGCCTGCCCGAGGAGCGGCTGCCGATTGGAAAGGCGCGCATCGTCCGCAGCGGCCGCCATGCGACAGTGGTGACCTACAGTGCGATGCTGCATGAGTCGCTGAGAGCCGCGGTGGAATTGCAGAAGGACGGCTACGAGATTGAGGTCGTGGACCTGCGCAGCGTGAAGCCGCTGGATACCGACACGGTGCTGGCCTCCGTCGCGAGAACCGGCCGGCTTCTCGTCGTCGGCGAGTCCTTCCCATGGGGCGGCGTCACTGCGGAAGTGCTCGCGCGGGTTGCTTCCGATGGCTTCCATCTCCTTGATGCCCCGCCGCGGCGGCTGAATTCGAAAGACACGCCGATTCCCTATCACCCAAACCTCTGGGCCGTGCATCGTCCGACCGCGGCGTCCATTGAATCGGCTATACGGGAGCTTATAAAATTATAAACTTTGGCCATGAGAATTCCCATCCTGATGCCCCAACTTGGCGAGTCCATCGCCGAGGCCACCATTTTGCGGCTGGAAGTCGCGCCTGGCGATCTCGTCCAGGCGGACCAGGAAATCATGGAGGTGGAGACGCAGAAGGCAACGATGAGCGTGACCATCCCGTGCAGCGGTAAAGTGGAGGAGTTCAGTTGCCGTGTGGGCGAGAGTTATCCTGTGGGCACCACGCTGGGATATTTGAGAGTAACGAAAGAGGAGGCGGCGCGGGCGGGCATTCAGCCGGTGGCGGACAAACCCGCGCCGGTGGAGCCGCCGCCGGCTTCCGGTGACGGAGACAATCTCCACTTTAAGCTCGACTCCTCCATTCAGATGCACGGCACGGATGCGCCGCAGGTCTTTCCCACCCTGACAGGACTGCCGGTGCCGGTGAATGCCACGGGTGCGAGTTACATCTCACCGCGGCTGCGCGTCAGGATGGCGGAGATGGGGCTCAACGCCGCGGACCTCAGTGCCGTGGCCGGCAGCGGCGGCGGCGGGCGCGTTACCGTGGAGGACTTTGAGCAATTCATGTCGCAGCTCGAAGAGCACAAGATGACGTCCGCCAGTCCCATGCGCATCGCGGTGGCGGATTCCATGCGGCGAAGCTGGACCCGACCGCTCGCCACGATCGGCATCCGCGTGAACATGGAGCCGCTCCTCGCGCACCGGAAACACCACCGCGAGCCCAAGGCCGGACCCGCGCTCTATGCGATGCGCGCGCTCGCCATCGCCCTGTCAGAAAACACCGCGGCCGCCGGACGGCTCGTCGGTAAACGCATCGTGCATCCACCGGCCATTGATCTCGGATTCGCCGTGGAAGTGGACGAAGGCGTGCTCGTGCCCGTCATTCGCAATGTGGACCAGAAGCCGCTCGCTTCCATCATCGACCAGTACAACGAACTCGTGAAGCTTTCCCGGGAACGCAGGCTCCCGCCGGATGCCCGCGGCCCGGGCATTGCGACCATCACTAACTTCGGCACGTTCGGCATCGAGTGGGCCACTCCCATTCCCCTGCCGGAGCAAAGCCTTCTCCTCGGTCTCGGCGCAGGCATTCGTCAGCCTGTCTGGGATGCCGCGACGCACGCCTTCGTGCCGCAAATGCAGAGTGGCCTGACGCTCAGCTTCGACCACCGCGTCATTGATGGCGGCGGGGCCGGGCGCCTCCTGCATCGCGTGGCGAGCCTGATGCAATCGCCGGAGACTTTGTAAGGATGAAGGATGAAGTCTAAAGGATGAAAGGCGCACCTCACGAATGCAGAGTTCCGTTTTCATCCTTTAGCCTTCATCCTTCATACTTTCCCCCGCATGGACTACCTGCTCTTCGCCTTCGTGATGCTGGTGGCGCAGTTTTCGCCGGGACCGGACATGCTGCTGCTGCTGAAGAACGCAGTGAATCATCCGCTGCGTTCGGGACTGTGGACGGTCGCCGGGATTGTGATCGGACTCACCGTCCACACCACGCTCGCCCTGACGGGTGTCAGCCTTATCATTCGCGACTCCGCCACCGCTGCGCGCATCCTGAACCTCTGCGGCGGGCTCTATCTTGCGTGGCTGGCGTATCAGTTGCTGGCCAGCGTGATGCGCCGTCCTGCCATTAGCAAAGACGAGCGCCTCGCGGCCGGGGAGACTCCCCTGCCCTCCCGGGCGGCTTTCCTCCAGGGACTCATCACCAATTTGCTGAATCCCAAAGCCGCGCTCTTTCTTCTCAGCGTTCTTGCTGCCAGCGCCGGCCCTGACAGCGCCCTCAACCGCAAGCTCGCCTTTGCCGGCATCATTCTCGGCCAGGCACTCGTCTTCTGGAGCCTTTTCGTCTGGCTCCTCAAGCGCCCCGCGGTGCGCCGCCTCTACCTCGACGCCGAACGCCTGTTGAATCTCCTCTTCGGTCTCGGCCTCGCAATGCTGGCCGTCACGGCGCTGCTCAGAGTATGGTGACGCCACCCGGGAACACCACTTTGCAAGCCGCTCGCCATGATGAGTAACTCGAAAAGAGAGGCGGCTTGCAAAACCGCGGTCCCGGGCACACTCCCGTTATGAACTTCCTCCTTCATCTGTTTTCGCCGTGGTGCTGGCGCATGGCATGGCGTGACAGCCGGCGGGCGCGGGCGCGGCTGCTGATGTTTTCGCTTTCCATCATGGCAGGGATCGCGGCGCTGGTCACGGTGGGTTCCCTGCGCGACAGTTTGCTGCAGGCTTTGGACGGTGAAGCGCGCGCCATGCTCGGTGCCGACGCGTATCTTCATGCGAAGCGGCCCATTTCCGAGAAGGCTGAAGAACTGTTGCGCGATCAGCCCTGTCAGGTGCAGCGCGAGACGGCTTTCACGACAATGGCCCGCGTCACGGGACGCGACGACGCGAAACTCGTCCAGGCGCGCGCTGTGGACGAAGGCTGGCCGTTTTTCGGCAAGCCAATCACCGAGCCCGCGGACGCATGGCAGCGCTGCCTTTCAGGAGAGGGCTTTGTCGTTGATTCCGTGCTGGAGGAAAGCCTCGCGCTGCGCCCGGGCGAACGGCTGAAAGTGGGCGAACTGGAACTTCCGCTCCTCGGTGTATTGCGCAAGCCACCGCCCCAGGTGTCGCTGATGACCGCCTTCGCGCCCGAGATGTTTTTCGCCCGGCGGCTCGCGCCGCAGTCCGCCCTCGATGAGTCATCCGGCGGCACATTTCACCGTGTCTGGCTGCTCTTTCCTGACGGTTATGATGTGGACAAGACATTCGCCGAAAAGCAGAAGAAGGCACTGCGCACGGAAGGCATCTCGATTGAGACCGTGGCGGCGCGGAAAAAGAACATCACGTTTGTGCTGGAGATGGTGAACAGCTTTCTCAGTCTCATGGCGTTCATTGCGCTGGTGCTCGGCGGGCTCGGCGTGGCGAGCGCGATCCATGTTCATGCGGTGGAACGCCTGCCCGTGGTGGCCACGCTGCGCTGCCTCGGCTGCACGTCGGGCCAGGCGCTGGCCGTCTATGTTATCCAGGGACTGTGGCTGGGCCTCGCCGGCTCCGCCGGCGGCGTGCTGACCGGTGCCGCGGCCGTGGCGGCCGCGCCTTACGCGCTGCGGATGATTCTGCCGGTGGAGGTGGAAACCCATCTGAGCATCGCCATGGCCGGGCAGGCGCTGGTGTTTGGATTTCTGCTGTGCGTGAGTTTCGCGCTGCTGCCGCTGCTGTGCGTGCGCCGGGTGTCGCCGCTGGCGGCGGTGCGTGCGCCGGTCGCTGGCGGCGCGAGTCTGTGGCGCGATCCACTAACGTGGGTGGTGCTGCCGGTAGTGGCGGGATCGCTCGTGTGGCTCGCCATGGCCCTCAGTCCGCCCCGGGAGCCTCGCGTGGGGCTGGGATTCTGCGCGGCACTGGCCGCGGGTCTGCTCCTGCTCGCCGGAGTGGCCAAACTCCTCATGGCCGCTGCCCGGAAAGTTGTCAGGCCATGGTGGCCGTTTACGCTGCGTCAGGGGCTCGCGGGACTCTACCGTCCGCGGAATCAAACACTGCTCTTTCTCCTCAGCGTGGGCGCAGGCGTTTCCATGGTGCTCTCCACGCTCCTGACACAATCCATGCTCACCCGTTACCTTGACGGCTGGGACTTGAAGATGAAGGGCAACTTTTTCGTCATCAACATTCCTCCTGAAAAACGCGGGGCTGCCGCGGACATCATGCGGAGCGAGGACGCGCAGGTCCTTGGCGAAGCCCCGATCGCGCTCTTCAGCCTGCAACGGGTGAACGGCAGGACGCTCGACGAACTCCAGGACGTGAAAGGCCGGAAGCGCGTTGGCGGATGGTTCCTCACCAACCTCTACCGCGCCTCATGGGATCCGGCGCTGCCCGAAACCGCACCGGGTGAGCCGCTCTCCATCTCACTGGAGAAAAATCTCGCCGAAGGCTTCAAGGTGAAGCCGGGTGACGTCATCACTTTCAACCACGCAGGACAAAACCTGGAATGCACGGTGAAGGAACTGCACGAATCGAATATTGAGAAGATGCTGGATAACTTCGCCATCCTCATCAAAGACCGCGTCCCGCCGGGACTCATCATCACATGGGCCAGCGGCTCCCGCATCAACGGTGCCGCGCATGGTGCCCGCGTGCAGCGCGCCCTCACCGCCGCTGTTCCAGGGGTCACCATTTTCGACATCGCGGCCATGTCCGAAGTCGTGGACAAAATGATTGAGCGCGGAGCATGGCTCGTGCGGGCGCTGTCACTGCTCACCGTTTTCACCGGGCTGGTTATTGTCGTTGCGATTCTGTTAGCCGGGCGCCGCGACCGGCTGGAGGAAAGCGTACTCCTGCGCACGCTGGGCGCGTCCCGCTCTCAAATCCGCCGGATTCTCATCTGGGAGTATTTCCTGCTTGGACTCTTCGCGGCGCTCACTGGCGCCCTGCTGTCCATGGGATTTGCCTGGCTGCTGGCGACACGGGTTTTCAAGATCCCCTTCAACACCTGGTATTGGCCTCTCGCTGTCGCCGTCGGTCTCGTCTGCGTCCTCACCGCCCTGCTGGGCATGTTCCTCAGCCGCGGCGTCGCCAGCCATCCGCCGCTGTCCATTCTGCGCGGGGAGGGGTGAGGCGCGGTGCATGGCTACGCCGCCGACTTCACCGCGGCGACAAGCGCCTGGAGTGAGGCTTTGGCATCTCCGAAGAGCATGCGGCAATTGTCGCGGTAGAAGAGGTGGTTCTCAATGCCGGCAAAGCCTTTGCCCATGCTGCGTTTGAGCACGATGACGGTGCGGGCTTTCTCCGCTTCGATGATCGGCATGCCGTGAATGGGGCTCGACGGATCTTCGTGAGCGGCGGGATTTACGACGTCGTTGGCACCGATGACGAGGCAGACATCCACGCGCTCCATCTGCGGATTGATGGCTTCCATTTCGATGAGCTGGTCGTAGGGCACGCTGGCTTCGGCGAGGAGCACGTTCATGTGACCGGGCATCCGGCCGGCGACGGGGTGAATGGCATAGCTGACTTCCGCACCGCATTTGGCGAGTTCGTCAGCGAGTTCGCGCACCGCGTGCTGCGCCTGGGCGACGGCGAGACCGTAGCCGGGCACAATGACAACATGGCTCGCTACGCTGAGCATGACACCGACTTCGTCCGCCTGGATGGGCTTCACGGTGCCGGTGACTTCCGCGGCTGGCCCGCCATTTGCCGTGGCTTTTCCGAACGCGCCGAAGAGCACGTTCGTGATCGGGCGGTTCATCGCCTGACACATAAACAGCGTGAGCAGCGTGCCCGAAGAGCCGACGAGCGTGCCGGCGATGATCATGGCGACATTGCCAATGGCGAAGCCGTCCGCGGCGACGGCAAGGCCGGTGAAGGAATTGAGCAGCGAAATGACGACCGGCATATCCGCGCCACCGATGGGCAGGACCATCATAACACCAAACACCAGCGCGAGTGCGCCGCAGAGAATAAACAGAGCCGGACTGTTCCACCACGCGCAGGCCAGCACGACGCCGAGCGCGATCATTCCCAGAAAGACGGCGGCGTTGATGAGCTGCTGTTTCGGATAGGTGAGCGGCTTCTCCAGTTTACCCTCCAGTTTCAGATAGGCGATGATGCTCCCGGAAAACGACATGGCCCCGATGATGGCGGCGAAGACCATTGCCGTGGAAAGCGTGACGTTGTCCTCAGCGTGGCCGTATTCCAGACCTGCCACGAGAACGGCCGCGCCGCCGCCAAGGCCGTTGAAGAGCGCGACCATTTGCGGCATGGCCGTCATCTTCACGGAGTAAGCCCCGTAGGCGCCGAGTCCAAGTCCGATGCCGGTTGCGACGGCGATGAGAATCCAGTTTCGGGAGGGCACCGCCCCGCCATCAGGCCCGTGGAGCTGGGGCAGCACCGCGGCGAGGGCCACGAGCATTCCAAGCGCGGCGACGAGATTGCCGCGACGTGCAGACTTTGGTGAGCCCAGCAGTTTGATCCCGACAATGAACAGGACTGCCGCGATGAGATAGGCCAGTGAAATGGTGGTGCTCATCCTTTCTTCCGTTT
>JANNVM010000778.1:0-2084 GCA_031414455.1 Verrucomicrobiota bacterium | reverse complement strand
GCGGCACGGAAAGTTACACATGGACCACCGGGGGACGCGTCCTCACAAAGACGAACGGTCGCAATACTGTCACCGGGTATTTTTACGGCAGCACCACTTCCGGCATCGTCGCCGGTGCCGGTGATCTCACCGACGTCACGTATTCTGATGCCACGCCGCCGGTCACGTACACCTATAACCGCCTCGGCCGCATGACGACCGCCACCCGCGGGGGCATCACCCGCACCGTGGACCTCACCCTGCACGGCCAGCAGGAACTGGAATCATGGACCGGTGGCCCGCTTGATGGCTTGGCTGTTGATCCTGGCTACGATGCCCTGCTTCGGCGTAGTACCCTCGCCGTGACCGGAGCCGGCGGCACCGTGCCCGCGCAGTCCTATGGCTATAATTCGGTGACGGGTGAACTGGCCGGCATCAGTTCCACCGGACCGGGCCTGACGGGCACCGCCTCCGCCAGCTACGCCTACCGCACCGGCACGCGGCAAATCGAGACCGTCACCGTGGCGGGGGCTTCCAGCCCCCCAATCCTCACTCAAACCCGCACCTACGACGACCTCCACCGCCTGACAGGCGTCACGTCCGTCGCAGGGGCAGCGAATGTGTCCGCCTCGGGTTACACGCTCGATGCCGCTAGCCGCCGCGCCCGCACCGTCCTGGCGGATGGAACGTGGTGGAAATACACCTACGACGACCACGGCCAGGTCACGGCCGCAGAACGCCGCCGCATGGCCGGCAGCGCACCGGATGACAGCGATCCTGCAATTCCCGGCCAGCAGTTTGGTTATGCCTACGACGGCCTCGGCAACCGCACGGATTCCATTCAGGGCGGCGGCGGCATCATGACGGACGCCGCGCTCACCTACACGCCGGCCGCCTCCAACCAATACACCGCGCTCGCCAATAACCGCACCGGCATCGTCACCGGCGTGGCCGATCCTGCGGCGTTTGTGTCCGTCAATGGCAGCGCCGCCCCGCGCAGCGGTCCGTGGTGGGGCGAAAGCGCCTCTACAGCTCCCGGTGCCAGTGCGGCCCGCGTGGATTTCCTGATTGGTGCCACCCTCGCCGGTGTCACCGACAACGCCGACATCCCCGTCTTCGTTCCACCGTCGTCCGTTTCCCCCCAATACGACGCCGATGGCAACCTCACCGACGATGGCCTGCGCACCTTCACATGGGATGCAGAGAACAGGCTCCTCTCCGTCACCTCCAACGACACCCTGCTCCCCACCGGCGCGCCGATGTATCGTGTGTCCTATCAATACGACGATGGAGGCCGCCGCATCGCCCAAACCGTGGAAGCCCGCACCGTCTCCGGCGGCGTCTATGTCCTCGTCTCCCGCCGCTGCTTCCTCTATGACGGCTGGAACTGCATTGCCGAATACGACTACGGCCCGTCCGGTGGAGGTGCCACCCGCACGCTCTTTCGCAGCCAGGTCTGGGGCCAATCCCTCGCTTCCGGCGGAGCCGGCGGCCTCCTCCTCATCCGCCGCCATGCCGGTCCTCTCGCCGGCACTCACTTCGCCACCCACGACGGCAACGGCAACGTTACGGCCCTCGTGGACGCCGCCACCGGCACCGAAAGCGCCCGGTACGACTACGACCCCTTCGGCAACCTCCTCCGCGCCACTGGCCCCTTCGCCGCAGAGAATCCATTCCGGTTTTCCTCACAGTTCACCGACGAAGTCACCGGCCTGCTCTACTATGGTTACCGGCATTACGACTCGGTGCATGGCCGGTGGCTTAGCAGGGATCCCATCGGCGAAGCGGGCGGAGTGAATTTGTACGGCATGGTGGGAAATGATGCAGTAAACAAGGTGGATGTGCTGGGGATGTTCTGGAAGGAATATTTTGAAGAGACGGTGTTTCCCTTCTGGAAAGATGCCTTGGGCGAGACTCTCGGCGGTGCTGTCGCCTCCTACGGTCAGGGTGGATTGAACCTCATCTCTTTGGGTACAGCGACAAAAGCAGACAGGCTGGATGCGGCGTATCGGAACGGACAGATGAGCGGCACAGATTATGCCAGCGCCAACCTCCTGCTGTTCAGCGAAGGAATGCTCAAGGCTGCAAGTTTAGGCGCTGCTGGC
>JANNVM010000777.1:0-2028 GCA_031414455.1 Verrucomicrobiota bacterium | reverse complement strand
GGACATGTACCGGCTTTATCTGGTCCCGATGAGCAGTGCTGTATGGAGCACACCGCCGGAAAAGATGGATGCCTTTCCCGCGACCACTCTGCTGCGGTTTTGGCACAACCACGGCTTCCTCGGGCTGAAGACGCAGCATCCCTGGTGGACTGTGGAGGGAGGTTCGAGACGCTATGTGGAGAAACTAACGGCGCCATTCCGCGATCGGATTCGGGCCGGCCAAAAGGCCGTGCAGGTGCGGCGGCTCGGTGACAGAGTTGTGATCCGGTTTGCCGGCGGCGGTGAGGAGACTTTCGACAAGGTGATCCTCGCGTGCCACGGCGATCAGGCCCTGAGCCTGCTGGCGGATCCCACGGATGACGAGGCGCGGCTTCTCAAGCCCTTCGTCTGTCAGCCCAACACGGCCACTCTTCACACGGACGCGCAATTCATGCCCCGGCAGAAGCGCTGCTGGGCGGCGTGGAATTACCGGCTCGACGCGGGACGCGACGGTGCCGTGGAAGCGACCACGCATTACTGGATGAACCGGCTCCAGGGTGTTTCTGACAGGGTCAGCTACTTCGTATCCCTGAACTGCCACGATCGCATCAAGCCTGAGTGCGTGTTGAAACGGATCGAGTACCGGCATCCCCTGTTCGACCGCGACGCCATCCGCGCGCAAAAGGAACTGCCGGGGCTGAACCGCATCAGCCCTGACCAGACGACCTATTACGCCGGGGCGTGGTTCAAGTATGGCTTCCACGAAGATGGCTTTACCAGCGGGCTCGAGTGTGCGCGCTCCCTAACCGGAAAACCCCTCTGGTCATGAAACCGCTGCGCTCCTGCCTCTACGAATGCCGGGTCATGCATCACCGGCTGGCCCCGAAGCATCACCGGTTCCGGTACCGCATGTTTTACTTCGCGCTGGATTTGGATGAGCTGGACGAGGCCGCGAAGCGGGCACGGGGGTTCTCCCACAACCGGCGCAATGTCTATAACTTCCGCGACACCGATCATTTGACGATGCCCGGGATGGAGAAAGCCGGCCTCCGCGCGAATCTCACGGCATGGCTGGCCGGAGAAGGAGTGGCCCTGCCGCCGGACGCGCGGGTCACTTTTCTGAGCCTGCCCCGGATGCTCGGGTATGTGTTCAATCCGGTGGCGTTTTTCTTTTGTGAGGGAGCGGATGGCGTGCCGCTGTGTGCGGTCGTGCAGGTGGGCAATACGTTCCGCGAACTGAAACCGTATTTGATAAGACAGCCGGAGAGTGAGGGCTTTTACCGGCTGATTACGCCCAAGCATTTTTATGTCTCACCCTTCAGCGGGCTGGAGGCAAGTTTCGATTTCAAGCTGCGAGTACCCGGAGAGCATCTGGACATCCACATTGATGATCGCGAGGGCGAGTCCCGGCTGCTCCTCAGTGCTCTGACCGGCAAGCGAAAGCCGCTGACCGGTTGGAATCTCCTGTGGCTGACAGTGAAGTGCCCGCTCGTGACGATAAAGGTGATCACGATGATTCATTGGGAAGCAATGCGTCTGTGGATCAAGCGAGTGCCGTATTTCCGCAAAGCCGCCGACCCGCACCTGCAGCGCGGCGTCATGAACCCGCATTCCTCCCTCACCAAACCACCCCCATGAGCAACGATCTGACTTTGACTGCCGCCAATGTCGCGGTCTCCAACCCGGGATTCGCCGAACGCCAGGTAATGGCCGCACTGCGCCGCATGACCGCCGGCTGCCTGCGCATCGAATTGCCCGGCGGCAGCATCGAGCAACTGGGCACGCCGGGCGCTGACATTTCCGCAAGCATCGTGATTCGGAGCCCGGAATTCTTTCGCAAAGTAATGCTCTACG
This sequence comes from Verrucomicrobiota bacterium, assembly GCA_031414455.1. Taxonomy (GTDB): domain Bacteria; phylum Verrucomicrobiota; class Verrucomicrobiia; order Verrucomicrobiales; family V1-33; genus V1-33. Next base: position 195 of record JANNVM010000777.1, on the reverse strand, counting down.
GAGATGTGGGCTTCGGGGAAGCCTACGTGGACGGTGACTGGGATACGCCTTCGATCGAGCGCGTGATCTCATGGGCCATCCTCAATGTGGAACAAAGCCCGGCGATGACCGGTTCCAAAGTGAAGAGCGGCGTGCTGGGCCTGCTGAAGGTCGCCAATCGCCTGCGGCACCTGCTGCGGCCCAACACTATGAAGA
>JANNVM010000776.1:0-2226 GCA_031414455.1 Verrucomicrobiota bacterium | reverse complement strand
GTTCCATCGAACGGGTTGGCGAACTCTCCAATCAGCTCGTCACCGCCCCTGACGCCGCCGCACGCCACTACGTGCCGGGCAGTCCGGACGTCCTTTGCCACACCCGCCTGCTCAACGGATCCCAAAGCACGACCATCCACTTCACCGCGCCCGCCACACCCGGACGCTATCCATATCTCTGCACTTTCCCGGGCCACTGGATGCTGATGCGCGGAGAACTGACGGTGGAGTAATTGCCCCGGCACCGCGAATGGCCGTTGACGCCGTCGCGGGTCCGGCCTCCTGAGATTTTCATCCGGTCACTGATATGATGCCCGGACCCGGTTCCCCTCCTGCGCCACTCCGCAGGAGACGGCCGGTTTCTTATCTGAATTCATGGGCGCCTGGTTCCAGTGTACAAATTGTGAGGCTCGATATCTCTTCGATGCCTCCCTGGCAGGGCGTGCCCTCGCCTGCCGTCAGTGCGGGTTTGTCTTTCGCGTGCCTCCGGTACCGGTGAGCGCGGAGCCCGATGCCGCGGCGGTCTCCGCCGGCAGCGGGCGCTGGCACCTTCGCTTTGCCAGCGGACGGCAGTTCGGTCCGGTACAGCCGGAGGTCATCGCGGAGTGGGTCCATGAAGGACGTGCCGACGGCGACAGTCTCGTGTGCCCGGAGGGATCGGAGGAATGGTTTCGCGTCGCCGATGCGTTTCCTGATCTGGTGCCGGAAAAGTTATCGGTCCCTGACCCGGGTGCGTGGGATCCCTCACCCTCCCTCGCCGAGGCGCTGCCCGCCTCCGGCTTGCTGGATTTACTCCCGGACAATTACGGAGATCTGCCCCCAACTTATCGGGCCCGGGACGATGAAGCCCGTGAGGCATTGGATAAAGAGCTGCGCCGCGCCATGGGTGCCGTGCGGCTCAGCGGTCTGCGGTCCGTGATGCTCGGCGGTCCGGAATCGGCACAGACCATGAGACAGCGCGAGGCGGAGCAAATGCGGGCCGATCACGTGCTCGCTGCCGAGTTCACCACTCACGGAAGCGCTTTTTATCTCCTCATTCCATGGGGGCCCATGGGCCGGCTGCCGCATGAGTTTTTCAGCATCCTCCCCGGCCGGCTGCCGCATCCGGTGGCGCTGCGGCGGGGCTGCGAGAATGCTTTCGGCACCGGTCAGTGGATTGGGATCAACGGTGCCGAGGACGATGTAGTGGCCGTGGCCGCCCGCCGCAGCCGCGAAGATCTCATCTCGGGCATCAACTGGACATGGTTTAGTGTCCGGCGCGAATATACCATGGTTCAGGTCTGGGGGGTGCAGGCCATCCCTCTGGGACCGGAGAAATTCCTCCACGCCCTCCAGACCAGCCCCCGCGGACCGGGCGGGAGCGAAGCGGGAGTGCTCTGGTATTTGGAACGGCAGAGCGCCTTCTACCGCTTTGCCCGCAGGCTCAGCATCCCTGACACTCACGAGTCCCATGTTCTTTTTGGCTCCTGCACCGGGCGGATCCTGACAGAGGCCGTGGATGCCTTGCGGGTGTAGCCTGGCGGATGGATTGCCTTGAGGTCACATGGCGGGACAAACCCCGGAAGGCATGGCACCATTCCCGCGCTGCCGGTCAAAGACCGGCAGCGGCGGAAATCTCGCAGGATTGGCAGAAAGTTTCTTGCCAGCCCGGCGGGCCGTTCCTACTCTGCCAGTGCTATGATCTCGAACAAACTAATCGCTGAATTCATTGGAACTCTGTTCCTCGTCACCTCCGCCCTTCTCGGAGGCGGAGTCGCCGCAGCCGCCGCCCTGTGCCTTTGCATCTACGCCATGGGACATATCTCCGGCGGTCATTACAATCCCGCCGTCAGCCTTGGCGTGTTCCTGCGGGGGCGAATGTCTCAGAGGGAATTGATCGAATATGTCAGCGCCCAGTTCGCTGCCGCCCTCGTCGCGTGGGTAATCTTCCGCATTCTTAACGGTGCTCATCCGGAAGGCTACAAAGCCCCGGAACTGGATTTTGGAAAAGCCATCCTCGCCGAATTCCTCTTCACGTTCCTCCTCGTCTCAACGGTCCTGCATGTAGCCACCACCAAGGCGCTTGCCGGAAATCAATTCTACGGAGCTGCCATTGGCCTCTGTGTCATTGCCGGTGCCTCCGCTGTCGGCAGCATCTCCGGCGGTGCCTTCAATCCTGCCGTCGGCCTTGGAATCGCCCTGAGCGGCGCCAAAGCCTTCTCCTCCATCGCCGTCTATCTCATCGGC
>JANNVM010000775.1:0-3924 GCA_031414455.1 Verrucomicrobiota bacterium | reverse complement strand
TGTAGCCGGAGGGAACGACGCGGATGTAGCCGGAGGGCATGGGGGCCACGACGACTGCCGGCGCGACGACCACGGGAGGTGGCACCACGACAACGGGACGCGGGGCCACAACAACAGCGGCAGGTGCGACATAGACCGGTTTCGGCGCGACGACGACGGCACCGGTCTGCGGATAGACCGGACGGGTGGTCGCATAGGCTCCGCTCTTGCTGACGGCTGCCGCATTGTAACGGCCCGCGGCGGCGGCTCCGTTCGGGCCGGCGACTGCTGCGCCGTTGGGGCCAGCATAGGCAGCCCTGTTTTGCGTGGCTGCCGCGGTCCTTCCGTTCGCACCCTGGGCGGCGGCTCCGTGAGGGCCGACGTAGGCACTCCCGCCGCGGGCGGTGGAGTAGGTGGTGCCGCGCCCGGCAGAGGAACTGCTCACGCCGTAGGTGCGGGCGTCAGCTAGAGAGGCGGTGAGGAACAGGGCCGCGCCAGCGAGGAGCGCGCGGGAAGTGGAGCGTGTCGTTTTCATGGTTTTGGTGTGGTTCAGAGTTTGGTTCGGAGATTGCATTAGCGTTTGCGGGAGGCCGCCTCCATTTGCGCGGTGCTCATCATTTCGATTTTCTGCGCGCCAGCGGGCGGGTTGAAGGCGAAGGTGGCAGTGGTCACGGGTGCGGCGAGATTCCAGTTGGAGAAGGCGATGCGCAACTGCGGCTGACCTGCGCGATGGAAGGTCGCGGTCATCTTGTAGGGAAGTTGATCGTTCACGCCGATCCACAACTCAGCGTTGGCCACTTTGCCCTGGAGCGCGATGCGGTGGCACTGCACGCCGCCGAGGCCGAGGAAGCCGGCCTTCGTCTTGCCGAGGCCGAGGTAGCTGATGGTGTGCGCGTTTTGCCGGAGTTCCGCGTAGGGATTGCTGACCGCGAAATCGGCGAGCGGCGGGACGAAGCCAAACTGCGTGTCGAGCCTGGTGACGAGGCCGTCTATTGTCGTGCGCATGGGCACGATGGCGTAGTGATTCGACTTGGCGTCGCACAGCGCGAGCGCGCGTCCGTCGGCGATGAAATGCCGCGTGCCGGCTTTGCTCACGGCCACGGCGGCAATTTTGTTCGGACGTTGCACGGAGACGGAGACGCTCGCCTTCTGCGGCACGATGGTTCCGTCCACGAGGCCCGGGTCCATTTCCCGCTTCGCCTCGAAGCTGAAGCTTTGCGCGGCGGCGAGCTTCGCGGACATCGCGCGGAGCAGTTGATCGGCATCGGGAGCGAAAGTTGCGAAGGCCCTCGGAGTGAGCAGCGACGCGGTGAAAAGCAGAGTGAAGATCAGGAAGGGGGAGCGGATTGGTTTCATGATTTTAGCGGTGGGTGTTGTGTTTGGTGTTGTGAATTGGGTGATGGTTTTCGGATTGGATTCCTGGCTCAGGCGTTGCTGGCCGGGCTTCGCTGACGGAGGCAGGCGAAGCACCAGACGGCCATGGCGAAGTGCAGGGCCACCGCCGGCCAGAGGCCGATGCCGGAGAGTGCGAGGCCGAGACCCGCGTGGGCGAGGATGGCAACGGCGACGACATTGTAAAGCAGCATCGCGGCGACCAGGGCGCGCCCGTTCTCGCGCGCCAGCCAGCAGGCCAGGGCGAGCGCGAGCAGCGCCGCCCCCGCCACGCGCGCGACCGTCAGCGCGGCGGGGGCCTCCATCGTGGTGCCGAGCAACAGCCGCGCGACCACAGAGGGAGCCACCAGCAAAGCGAGGCCGGTGCCGGCTTCGAGAATGGCGGTGAGGGTCAGCAGACGTTTCATGGTGCTTGGTGCGAAAGGCAGGCGGCCTGCCCGGCAGTTGGATCCTTAGTCGGAGGCTTTCTGGATGGCTTCGGCGGCGACTTGCTTCTCCGACTCGGATAGCTGCGAGGGACCGGTCTTGATGGTCAGTTTGGCAATGTCTCCGTTGAAACGAAACGGCAGCGCGTAGCTTTCGTCCACTCCGGTGCGGGTATCCACGCCGACGTCGAATGTTTCGAAGAAGGTTATTTGGAGGGGAATCGTATGCGGAATCGTTTTCCGGGCCACCTCCTTGCCGTCCACGGACAACACTCCGGTGCCACCCTTGCCGGGGCCGGGGCCGTCGTATTTGAAGTCGAAAACGATCTTGTGTTTGCCCGGGCTGAGTGCGCTGCCCTGCCACATAAACCGCTTAAGATCCAAAAGATTGTACACGAACACCGGACGGCTTTTGCCAATGCCAAAAAGGCCGGTGGAAAACACCGCCAGCACGAGGAGCGCGCCGGCGACCATCGTGCCCTGACAGGTCCGCTGGATCCAGGACCGCCACTTCCGGCGTTTGCTCCACCACGTCAGGAGCAATCCCAATCCTAACAACGTCCAGCCAGCAGCTTTGAACAGCCGCTCCCGGAGCCACCAGTTGAAGGTCTTGCTCAGGTAGAGGGCGTAACCGCCGAAGCGCCCGCCCATGGTCACGATCATTCCTTCGCCGCCGCCATCGGGAATCACGACGTCGGAGGTGAAGGTGTAGTCCCGGTTCAAGATGCTCGGCGCGTTGCCGCTGGGAATGCCAATGGTCTCACCCGTGTAGATGAACTCGGTTTTCCCGGCGACCGTGCTCGGGCGCGGTGTGACCAGTCGTGAGAAGGCCGAGTTATCCAAAGGGAAGACGTTGTATTTCGCCGCCTCCGTCAGGAACATCGCCTGCAACTCCTTGAGCTTGTCAGGATTCCTGGCGGCGAGGTCGTTGTTTTGCGAGTAGTCCTCGGTGATGTTGTAGAGTTCCCACTGGTAGCCGTTGGCGACGTCCGGCATCTTGGCCGTTCCCATGACCCAGGGCGGAGCCGGCGGTGTGGTGGTGGCGATCCAGCCGTCGTGATACATCGCACGATTGCCGCCCAGCTCGAAATACTGCGTCTCGCGTTTCGACGGGGCTTTGGCATTCGCCTCGTCAAACGTGTAGGCCATGCTGATGCCTTCGATGGGTTTCTGCGTAATGCCGTCAACGGTGACGGGCGCCTGGATGCCCGTGGCTTCAAGGATGGTCGGCACAATATCAATAACATGATGGAACTGGCTGCGGATACCGCCGACATCCTTGATGTGACCGGGCCACGAGATGGCCATGCCCTGCCGCGTGCCGCCGAAATGCGACGCCACCTGCTTGGTCCACTTGAAGGGCGCATCGAACGCCCATGTCCAGCCCACCGCCATGTGGGCGTAAGTCTTGTCGGTGCCCCAGTCTTCATAGTTCAAGACCTGCACGATCTCGGGAAGGCTCAGAATCCCATTGTAGGCGGCCATCACATTCGGCGTGCCGGTCAGGGTGCCTTCGGCGCTCGTGCCATTGTCGCCGACGATGTAGATGATGAGCGTGTTGTCGAGTTTCCCCATGTCCTCGACCGACTGAATGACCCGGCCAATTTCATGGTCGGTGTAGGCGACGTAGGCGGCAAAGACTTCGGCCTGCCGCGCAAAGAGTTTCTTCTGCACTGCGGAAAGCGACTCCCATTTCGGGATGCCGTCCGGCCAGGCGGTGAGTTGAGTATTTTCCGGGATCACGCCAAGTCGCTTCTGATTGGCAAAAATCTCCTCGCGCATGACATTCCAACCCATGGAAAATTTGCCTTTGAACTTATCGGCCCATTCTTTGGTCGGCTGGTGGGGTGCATGAGTGCCGCCGGGGACGTAATAGACAAAGAACGGCTTGTCGGGTGCCGCCGCGTTCAAGTTACGCATGTGTTTGATGGCTTCGTCCGCCATATCGGTGGTGAGGTTGTAGCCCGGTTTATCGAGCCACGGGTAAATCTGGGAATGATCGCGGAACAGGAAGGGCGTCCACTGGTCCGTCTCGCCCCCCATGAAGCCGTAGAAGTATTCGAAGCCCAGCCCGGACGGCCATTGGTCGTAGGGTCCGGCGATGCTTTCCTGCCAGACGGGCGTGTTG
>JANNVM010000774.1:0-1954 GCA_031414455.1 Verrucomicrobiota bacterium | reverse complement strand
CTCGGCGAGCACGCGCAGTTCCCCGTTCATGGCCATCGCATGCCCCGGAAAAGTGCAGACATAAGGATAAGTCCCCGGCTGCTGCGGCACCTTGAGCACGAACTCCTCCTTTTGGTGCGCCGCCACCATGCCCGAATGCGCCCAAATGCGCGGGTGATCAGGGATCCAGCCTTTGGCCTCGCCCTTCTCCGCCAGTTTCCATGCCTCCATCGCAACATCGAGCCCCTTGTCAGAGCCGCCTTCTTTGGGCTGACAAAAGACGATGTTGTGCGGCATCTCGTCGTTGTTTTGAAAAATCAGCTTCAACTGCGCGCCCGGCGGAGCCTTGATCACCGGGCGGTCGTATTTCATCTGGCCCGGCGGCGTGCTGATGGTGATCGTCTGAATATCGTCGGCCCGCGCGGCCAGAACCAGCACCGGAAGAATTGGCAGGAAGTAGTTTCTCATGGACGGCTGCCCGTAACGGCCCGCCGCGGCGGGATGTTTCAGGGGATGTGATTCCGGCAGCAACTCGCGGCAATGCGAATAGCAGCCAGGCCGAAGCCCCCGCTGCCCGTTCTGAAGTCTGGACGCTGTAGCATCGCAGCAAAAGCGGGGCAGATTCCATTTGGCGGAAGCACGCGCTGGAACTTACGGCTGTCGGGGGCTTGCGGAACAGCCCCGCTTCGGGTAGCATCGCAACGTCCTGCCTCCAACTGCCGTGAACTCCACCGAACTGCTCGATATTCCCCCCGACCTCGCCGCCCGCGCCCGCGCGGTGCCGGGGCTGTCGCAGCGTCTGGTGCATTTCCTCCATCTGGAAATCGCGCAGTATGAGGAGCGCAAAAAGCGCTATCGCCCGGAGACCCTGGCACTGGTGCAGCGGGCACGGGAGAAAGCGGAGAAGATGAAAGCCGAGGGCTTTGACCGTGAGAAGGCTTTCGCGGAGTTAGAGGAGAGTTTGCTGACGCTCACCGCCGAAAAGGAATCCTGAATCATGCTTCGTGCCGTGGTGGATACAAACGTCGTGCTGGCAGCCAGCCGCACGAAACATCCGCGAAGCCCGAATCTGGAGATGATAACGAGGTGGCGGCCATCTGAGTTTATGTGGCTCGTCACGGACGACATCGTGAATGAATACAGCGAAAAGCTGCTGGCACTGGGCCAGCCGGAAGCGGTCGTGGAGACATTCATCAGAAATATGCTGGCGCTGGCAGAGGCAGTGCCCGTGCGATTCTTCCACCTTCGGCACTATCCGGCGGATGCCGATGACATCGCCTTTGTGCTGTGCGCCCTCAATGGAGACGCCTCCCATCTCGTGACCTATGACGGACACCTTCTGGATGCGGCCGTCTTTTACCCCGAGTTCGACGTCTGCGGGCCGCTGGAATTTCTCGACTGCCTGCGGACTTGAGAAGTTCCGCGGGAACTTGAAGCCCTGGATCATTGGGGATGGTGCTAAAACACCGCAAACCACCGCTCGCAAGCACTTCAGCGCCAGCAACTTTCACAATAACTGGTGTGGCCTGTTGTTCTTTGTGGGTGTGGCCTGTTGTTCTTTCGGTCATGCCTTTAGGCTGGCCGTGTTTGTCTTCGTTCGCGAAGAAACTCGTGAAGAGGCGAACACGGGCAGGCTGTCGCCATGCCCGCGCTGCGTTGGGAGGAAGTTGTAATGGGACTTGAGATTCCGCCGGTTTGGCCTCATGGGTGCGAGTATGAATGCGATGACTTTTGAGACGCTTCTCGATTCCGCTCTGGGCCTGTCTTTGGAGCAGCGGTCCCGGATGGCGTCCCGCCTGATCGAAAGCGTGGATGCAGACGATGCACCGTTGAGTCCGGCATGGCTGGCGGAAATTGACCGCCGCATGGAGCGCGCGAAGTCCGGTGAGGCCAAACGAGTGCCGCATGAGGAAGTAATGGCCGAAGCGCGCCGGTTGGTGGCGGCCCAAAGCAGGGCGAACCCAAGCACAATAAC
>JANNVM010000773.1:0-2541 GCA_031414455.1 Verrucomicrobiota bacterium | reverse complement strand
GCGAGGAAACTTTCGCCACGGGGAACGGGAACTTCGCCAGCACGCGACCGTCCGGCGCATGCTGGACGACCGAAAATCCATCCCAGCGTGCCGACCAGATATTACCGTCGCGGTCCACGGTCATCCCGTCGGGGAACCCTTCGGCTTCCTCAGCCTGATAAAGAATGCGCTCCTTCGTGAGCACGCCGCTGGCGCGATCATAGTCGAAGACGTAGATACGACGACGCGTGGAGCACGTCCAGTAAAACGTCCGCAGGTCTGGCGAGAATCCCATGCCGTTCGACACTCCCGTGCCGCTAAAGAGCAGCGTGACCGTGCCGTCGCGATCCACTCGGTAGAGTCCGCCGCTCGTATCAGTACGCCCGATGGTGCCCGCGAAGACCCGTCCTTCGTGATCGGCGATCACATCGTTGAAACGCACTGCGCCGTCGTCGGCGAATTCACGCATTACTTCCACGCGACCGTCGTCATGCAGCAGCGCAAGGTCGTTCACGCGGAACAGCAGCAGATCTCCGTTCGCCTGAAATGTAAACCCGCCCACCGGCACGCCGCGATAGATGATTTCGTGTTTTGCGCCGGCAAGATGAAAGCGATGCAGCTTGCCGCCGGTGATGTCGGTCCAGTAGAACGAACCGTTGTCCGCATTCCAAAGCGGATTCTCGCCAAGTTCGCAGTGGTCGTTGAGCAGAGTGGAAATCATCAGTGCTTCTACTACGCGGACAAAGATTTGCCGGGGAAAACTTCGCTGCGAACCTCCGTTCCTCACAACGCATTCTTTTCTTCCCACCCGGACTGCTTCCTGCCAGCCTGCGCCATTACCTTCCAAAAACCATGCAAACCCAGCTCAAGATCAAGCTCTCGGCCTTCATGTTCCTCCAGTATTTCATCTGGGGATCGTGGTATGTGAGCATGGGAACCTATCTGGGAAAGACTCTGGCGTTCGAGGGTGGGCAAATCGGACTGGCCTACGGTGCCTTTGCCATCGGCGCGATGATCTCGCCGTTTTTCGTCGGGCTGATCGCTGATCGTTTCTTCGCGTCGGAAAAGCTGCTCGCGGTGCTCGGGATCGTGGGCGGCGGAGTGTTATGCCTGCTTCCGGGCCTGAAGGATTTCGGCAGCTTCTATCCAATGCTGATTCTCTACTGTGCGCTCTATGTTCCGACGCTGGCGCTCGGCAATTCGCTCTCACTGCATCACCTTGCCGACCCGAAGCGCGACTTCCCGATCGTGAAGACACTCTCCGCCGTCGGCTGGATCGGCGGCGGCGTCACCCTCAGCCTCGTGCTCAAAGGGGAGCAGTCGCCGGTGCAATTCTACCTTGCCGGTGCAGCGTCCGTTGCGCTCGGGCTTTTCTCGCTCACCCTGCCGCACACGCCGCCCAAAAAGACCGGCAAGGACGTGCGGCTCAGCGAGATCCTCGGCCTTGATGCGCTCGGTTTGCTGCGGAAGCCGTCGTTCGCCATCTTCATCGTGTGCATGTTCCTCATCTGCATCCCGCTCTACTTCTACTTCGTGAACATGAACATGTATGTCACTGAACTCGGCTGGACCTATTCGGCGGCGAAGATGTCCCTGGCCCAGGTGTCGGATGTTATCTTCCTCATCCTGCTGCCGCTGATGCTGAAGACGCTCGGCTACAAGAAGACGATCTTCCTCGGCATCCTTGCATGGGTCGCCCGTTACTTCCTCCTCGCCGGCAGTGTGGACAATCCGGGCATGGGCACCGTCTTCGTCTTCGCCGCCATTCTGCTTCACGGGGTCTGCTACGACTTCCTCTTCATCGCCGGCCAGCTCTATGTGGACGATGAAGCGAACGAGCGGATGCGCGGCGCGGCCCAGGGATTCATCGCCTTCATTCTGTGGGGCGTTGGCAATTTTGTCGGCAGCACGCTCGCAGGGAAATCACAGGGTGCGCACACGCTCACACAACCACAGGGCACCATCGCCCACGACTGGTACAGCATCTGGATCTATCCCGCGTGGGGTGCCGTCGCCGTGCTCTTCGTCTTCCTCATCTTCTTCCGCGACCCGCCGAAGTCTGTGATCACTGAAAAAGCCTAACCCGCGCCGCGGTATCACCGGTCGAACACATTGCCAACTATGAACAAAGTAAAATACGGCGTCATCGGTCTCGGCTGGTTCGGCGAGAAGCACCTCGAAGCGCTCTCGGCCATTCCGAATGTCGAACTCCACTCTCTCTGTACACGCAACCCGGAGCGCCTCGCTGAAGCCGCGGCAAAATTCGGTGTGAAGAAAACGTTCACCGACTACCGCACGATGCTCGCAGATCCGGAGCTGGAAGCCGTGAGTATCGTCACGATGTGGGATCAGCACACCGCGCCGGCTCTCGCCGCGCTGGTGGCCGGCAAGCATGTCTTTCTTGAGAAGCCAATGGCCTCGACCGTCGCCGATTGCGACGCCATCGTTGCCGCCGCCAACGCCGCGAAGGGCAGCTTTATGGTAGGCCACATCTGCCGCTTCAACCCGCGCTACGCCGCCGCGAAGGAAGCCATCGCCGCCGGTCGCATCGGCAAAATCATT
>JANNVM010000772.1:0-3447 GCA_031414455.1 Verrucomicrobiota bacterium | reverse complement strand
AAGTGTCACCGAGCGCAATGACAGCGCCATCCGCATCGCGGAGGGCCTTGAGCTGATCACCGGCACACTTCACGGCACCGCCCCCCCGCCCTTCCGCGTTCAAACGGACACCGGCAGCTTCGTCATTGACCTCCTTGGCGGGCAAAAAACCGGCATTTATCTCGATCAGTTGGACAACTACCGCGACGCCGGCTCGCGCGCTGAAGGCAAACGTGTGCTCGACTGCTTCTGCAATCAGGGCGGCTTCGCGCTCGCCTGCGCGAAGGCCGGCGCGGCACATGTCACGGCGGTGGACGTCAGCGAATCCGCCATCGCCACCGCGCGTGAAAACGCCGCCGCGATGGGCGTCGCTGACAAAATCGAATTCGTCTCAGCCAATGTTTTTGATTTCCTCAAGGAGCAGGAATCCAAAGGCATCACTTACGACTACATCATCCTTGATCCGCCCAGCTTCACGCGGAACAAGAAGTCCGTGCCCGACGCCCTGCGCGGCTACAAGGAGATCCATCTCCGCTCGCTGAAGATGCTGCCGCACAATGGACTTGTCAGCACCTACTGCTGCTCGCACCACGTCAGCACCGGCGAGTTCCGCGCCATCGTGCTCGAAGCCGCGGTGGATGCGAAAAAGACACTCTGCCAGCTCGCCTTCCACCAGCAGCGACTTGATCATCCGATCCTCAGCACCGTGCCCGAGACTGAATACCTGCGCGGCTACACGTTCGAGTTGCTGGCGGCGTTCTAACAGTACCGCCTTCTGCACTCCTGCGGCTGCAGGGCTTTTCACCAGAGGATAAGTTGCACGGGAAGATAATCGTTTCTTTCCCGATCAAATCTGCCAGTCTCAAGCAACGTTGAATCCCCGCCGCCATGACAACAAACACCGTGCGTCTTTTCTCCACCACTCCTCGAGCATCCCTCTTCATGCGTCTCTGGCTGGCGTGTCTGCTCATCGCATCCGGGCTCGGTACGGCACACGGTGCGAACACGTTTGAGAACACCGGCTCGCTCGGCACCGCGCGCTTTGAGCACAGCGCAACTTTGCTCCATAGCGGCAAGGTGCTGGTCGTCGGGGGCAATGACGCCGGCAGCTATGCCGCCGGCGCGGAACTTTTTGATCCGGCCAGCGGTGTATGGACCGCCACCGGTCCACTTGGCACCGGTCGCCTTGCCCATACCGCCACCTTGTTGCCCAACGGCAAGGTTCTCGTTGTCGGGGGCAGCAACGGGAGTTTTCTCGCCAGCGCGGAACTCTACAATCCGGCCACCGGCACCTGGAGCGCCACCGGGAGCCTTGCCACGGGGCGCTCCTATCACAGCGCCACGCTGCTGCCTAACGGCAAGGTGCTCGTCGCGGGGGGCAACGGAATCGCGGGCTTTACCACCCTGGCCAGCGCGGAGCTTTATGACCCGGCCACGGGCCTGTGGTCGGCCGCCGGCGCAATGGGGGGCGCGCGCCAGAACCACTCCGCCACGCTCTTGCCCGACGGCAGGGTCCTGGTAGCGGGAGGGCGTGCCGTTTTCACCGTGCTCGCCAGTGCGGAAATCTACAACCCGGCTACGAATGGCTGGACCACCACCGGCACCTTCGCCACCGGTGCTCGCGGCGGTCACGCCGCCATACTGCTGCCCAACGGCAAGGTTCTCGTCGCCGGAGGCTTCGGAGGCAGTGGTTCTCTCCCCGGAGCCGAACTCTACAACCCGGCGAACGGGACGTGGACCGCCACCGGGACTCTGGCCAACGCGCGTCAGGATCACACCGCCACGCTCTTGCCCAACGGCAAGGTGCTCGTCGCCGGAGGCCTAAGTGGGGGCAGCGTGTGGGCCAGCGCGGAACTCTACGATCCGGGCACCGCCACATGGACGACGACCGGTGCCCTCGCCACCGGCCGCTACAGTCATACCGCCACGCTTCTGCCTGGTGGCCAAGTGCTCGTCGCTGGAGGCAGGGCCATTTTTGGCACGGTCCTCGCCAACGCCCAACTCTTTAATTCCGCATCTGGCGCGTGGACCGCCACCGGCAGCCTCGGCACTGCGCGTTACGACCACACCGCCACGTTGCTGGGGAGTGGCAAGGTGCTGGCCGCAGGCGGACGGGACTCGTTCTCCGGGTCCGCCAGCGCGGAACTTTACGACCCGGCCACTGGCGCGTGGACTGCCACCGGCAGCCTCGCCACGGGCCGCCAGAGACAAACTGCCACGCTGCTGGCCAATGGCAAAGTGCTCGTCACAGGCGGCGCGGGAGCGGGCGGCGCCACGCTCGCCAGTACGGAACTCTACGATCCCGCCACCGGCGTATGGGGTGCCACCGGTTCCCTGACCTGGGCGCGGGAGGGTCACACCGCCACGCTGCTGCCCGACGGAAGGGTGCTCGTCGTTGGCGGCACCGTGAATTCCGCGGAGGGTGGGGGAACTTACGGGACAGTGGAAATTTACGATCCCGCCACTGGTGTGTGGAGCGCCACCAGCAGCCTGTTAGCCGAACGCGGGAGATCGGGTCACACCGCGACGCTGCTGCCGGATGGCAGGGTACTCGTCGCCGGAGGTTTCAGTATTGTTCCATTTTCTCCTACACTGACGCTCGCCAGCGCAGAGATTTACGACCCGGGCACCGGAGCGTGGAGCCTCACCGGCACGATGGCGGCGCGCACAGGGCACGCGGCCACGCCGCTGCCTGGGGGAAGGGTGCTCGTCGCGGGAGGAGAATCTATCGCCGGAAACAATACCTCCAGGCTGACCAGCGCACAGATATACGACCCCGGCACTGGTGCGTGGACCGCCACTGGCAGCCTCGCCGTCGCGCGCATCCTTCACTCCGCCACGCTGTTGCCCGGCGGCATGGTGCTCGTCGCCGGAGGCACCACCGGCGGCAGTGTCTCGACCACGGAACTCTACGACCCGGCCACCGGCGCGTGGACCGCCACCGCCAGCCTCACCCCCCAGCGCCGCGCCGGGTTCACCGCGACACTGCTGGCCAGCGGCAAGGTGCTCGCCGCCGGGGGAAACCCCAACAGCACCGCGCTGCTGGCCAGCGCGGAACTCTACGATGCCGGACTGGGATTCTCCGCGGCCTGGCAGCCGCAGATCACCGCCGCGTCCCTCGACGCTAACTACAAGCTGGTGCTCACCGGCACCGGCTTCCGCGGCATCTCCAGCGCCTCCGGCGGCAATGGCACCCAGAATTCGCCGTCGAATCACCCCGTGGTGCAACTGCGATGGCTCGACAGCGGGCAGAGCGTCTTCCTCCTGCCTCACCCGGCTGAGGCTGTTTCCGCCACCGCCTTCACCTCCGTTCCGGTCGTGCCCTACTCCGGCCCGGTATCGGTGACGATGATTGCCAACGGGATACCCAGCCCAGCCGTCATCATGCGGTTCCCGAACATCGCCGCGCAATTTCCCGCTGGCACCATCGTTGCCGACGGCGGCACGCTTGATGTTGGCATCACGGCC
>JANNVM010000771.1:0-1605 GCA_031414455.1 Verrucomicrobiota bacterium | reverse complement strand
TCCGGCGTGGATGCCATCATCGTGCAGGACATCGGGCTCGCCGTGCTCGCGCGGGCGGTGGCGCCGAACATCGAACTGCACGCGAGCACGCAGATGACGATCACGTCGCCGGAGAGCCTGGAGATGATGGGCCGCCTCGGCTTGGATCGTGCGGTGCTGGCGCGCGAATGCAGCTTGCGGGAACTGGAAAGATTCAAAGATCAGCCGGTGCCGCTTGAAGTGTTCGTCCACGGCGCGCTGTGTGTCGCGTATTCCGGCCAGTGTCTGACCAGCGAAAGCCTCGGCCAGCGCAGCGCCAACCGCGGCGAATGTGCCCAGGCCTGCCGGATGCCTTACCAGTTGGTGGTGGACGGCGAACTGCGCGATCTCGGCGACAAACGTTATCTTCTCAGCCCGCAGGATTTGGCGGCGGTGGAGGAAATCCCGCGCCTCATCGAACTTGGCGTCAGCAGTTTCAAAATCGAAGGCCGGCTGAAGTCGCCGGAATACGTTGCCGCCGTGACGCGCGTCTATCGCAAGGCGATTGATACCGCGCTGGCGCACACCGCGCAGCCGGTGAAACCGGAGGACCGCTACGAACTGGAGATGACGTTCAGCCGCGGCCTGTTCACCGGTTGGATGCACGGGGTGGATCACCAGCAGCTCGTCGGTGCGCGCTTTGGCAAGAAGCGTGGCGCGCTCGCCGGCCGTGTGAGTACGGTGGGCTCCGACTGGGTGGAACTCGATCACGCCGGTGCGTGGCTCAAGCCCGGCGATGGCGTTGTCTTCGATACCGGCGGCGACACCGATCACGAGCAGGGCGGGCGCATTTACGAGATGTCAGGCACACGCCTCGCGTTCCAGCGCGGCAAGCTGGATTTTTCCAAGATCAAACCCGGCGACCGTGTCTGGAAGACGAGCGATCAGGCACTCGACAGCCGGCTCCGCTCCACGTTCTCCGGCGACATCGCGCCGCGGCAGACCACGCCGCTCCGTCTTCATGTCAGCGGTCGTGCCGGCGAGCCGCTGCATGTGAAGGATGAAGTCAGCGGCGCTGAGATTTTCTCCACCATGCCGCTGCAGGCAGCAGAAAAACGCCCGCTCTCCACGGAGTCGCTGCGGGAGCAGTTCGGACGGCTAGGCGGCACGCGGCTCTTCCTGGAAAGCCTCACCGCTGATCTGTCAGGCGACGTCATCATTCCCGTCAGCGAGTTGAATCGCATGAGACGCGCCCTCGTAGCGGGGACTTCCAGTCCCCCAGAACAACCCAAGCCGCAAACCTCTTCTCTCTCCGAACTCCTCACTGCCGCCCGCAGCGCGGGGATGGCGAAGGCCTCCCCGTGTTTGGTTCCCGTTGAGACTCGGATTGAGGCGAACACGGGGAGGCTGACGCCATCCCCGAGCTGCGATTCAGAGGTCGAACTCACGGTCCTCTGCCGTACCATCGAGCAACTCCAGACCTGTGCCGCAGAAGGCCTGGGAACGGCCTATCTCGATCTCGAAGACATTCGCGGTTATGCCGACGCCGTCGCATGGGTCCGCGGCGAGTCGGCGATGCAGATATTCCTGGGCACGCCACGCATCCAGAAGAGCGGCGAGCAGGGATTCTTCAAGCTCATCGAGCGC
>JANNVM010000770.1:0-8518 GCA_031414455.1 Verrucomicrobiota bacterium | reverse complement strand
CGCCGGCAGTTGTCACCGGAAATCACGTCTTCCGGAGAACGCCGCTGCGGTAACAGGACGGAGGCTTCGTTACATGCGCGGCCCTGTTCCCACCGAAATCCACCCGGCCTGCTCCATCTGGTTCCACCCCAATCGCAGCAGCGACCCGGAAAACAGCGCCGTCTTTCGAGAACTCCACGTCTTCACCGAATCGTGCATGGCTTCAAAGCTCTGCCAGGGTCTCATTTCAAGCGACGGCGGCGGCGCTTGTTGGACGGCGTTGGCGCCATGCGTCGGCAGTGAAAACGGCCAGCCCGCCCCAAATGAGTGCGAAGCCGGCAAGGCGCAGTGGTAGAACTTCTTCACCGTAGAACCCTGCGCCGACGAGGAACTGGAGGCTCGGCGCGATAAATTGCAGGATCCCCAGGACACTCAAAGGCAACAGCCGGGCCGCCGTGGCAAACCCGAGCAGCGGAACGGCCGTGATCGCGCCCATGGCGAGCACCAGGGGCCATTCAACCGCGCCCGACGCGAATCGAACAGGCGGACTGCACCACAGCCACAGCGCCGCCGCGGGCACGGCGAGCAGCGATTCCACCGTGAGTCCCGCCAGCGAATCGAGCGCCGCCCTCTTTCGCAGCAGACCGTAAAACGCGAACGTGCCGCACAGTGCCAGGGCCACCCATGGTACCGCGCCCACCGCGATGACCTGAATGACCACGCCCGCGGCAGCCAGACTGATCGCCACCCATTGCCATCGGCGCAGCCGCTCATGAAGAAACAGCGCACCCATGGCCACATTCGCCAGCGGTGTCAGGAAATAGCCAAGGCTGGCCTCGACGATCATTCGATGATGCGTGGCCCACACAAAGGTGAACCAGTTCCCCGCCAGCAGTGCCGCCGTCAGCAGATGCAGCCCGATAACGCGCGGACGCCGCATCGCCGCCAGCACCGCGCGCCATTCGTTTCGCCACAGCAGAACCACGGCGAGCACCGGCACCGTGAGCAGTGCCCGGAACGCGATCACCTGCCCGCTGTCCAGCCAGTGCAGTGCCTTCCAGTAGCCCGGCAGCAGCCCCCACAGCGTGAACGCCGTGATCCCTGCGGCAAGGCCGCGGGCGGTTTCATTGCGGGGTGCCGGCATCAAACGTGAATCGCGTGCCCGTAAGCCACGCCGGTGGCTTCATGCACGGCTTCCGCCAGCGTCGGGTGCGCGTGGATGGTGGCTTCGATGTCGTCCATCGTGGCCTCCATGTTGATGGCGAGGCCGAGTTCGGCGATCATCTCCGTGGCTTCCTGACCGATGATGTGGGCACCGAGAATTTCGCCGTGCGGCTCGCCGAAGATGAGCTTCACAAAACCATCGCTTTCGCCGACGGCCTGCGCTTTGCCACTGGCCTGGAACGGAAAGACACCGACCTTGTATTTCAGCCCCTTTTCCTTCACCGCACGTTCCGTTAGACCAACGCTGGCGACCTGCGGCTGGCAATAGGTGCAGCCGGGGAACGTTTCGACTTTTTTCGGTTTGTGACCGGTGAACATGCCGTCCACCGCCTGGTGGGCTTCATAGAAAGCAACATGCGCGAGCCACGGCGGCCCGATGATGTCGCCGGCGGCATACACGTCTTTTATGCTCGTCTGATAGCGCGCATCCGTCAGGATGTAGCCGCGCTCGTTGAGCTTTGGCTGCTGGCCGCCAGGGAGCACCGGACTGACTCCGATGGCCACGAGGCATACTTCCGCGGTCAGCGTCTCTTTCTTTCCGTCGGCGCTTTCCACACTGACTTCCACGCCGCCGCCGAGGTCCTTGGTGCCGGTCACTTTGGTGTTTGTCAGGCAATTGATCCCCTGCTTCTTGAAACTCTTCTCCAGCGCCACGCTGACATCGGTGTCCTCGACGGGAAGGATGTTGGGCATCATTTCCACGACCGTGACTTTCGTGCCGAACGCAGCGAAGAAGTAGGCGAACTCGATGCCGATGGCACCCGCACCGATGATGATGATGTCCTTCGGCTGCTTTGGAATAACCATGGCGTCCTTGCTGCCGATCACGCTGGTGCCGTTGAACGGAAGCCCGGGCATGGGGCGTGTCACACAGCCGGTGGCGATGAGAATCTTCGCGCCCTCGATGGCACTCTTGCTGCCGTCTTTGGCGGTGACCTCCACTTTGCCGCCGCCGAGCAGCGCGCCGCTCCCGCGGATGTAGTCCACCTTGTTCTTCTTAAAAAGAAACTCAATGCCGCCGGCCAGCTTGTCGCTCACCTTGCGGCTGCGCCCGATCACTTTACTCCAGTCATAGGCGAGGTTGTCGAACGTAAACCCGAAGTCCGCGGCGCGGTGCTTCATGAGATGATAGAGTTCCGCATTCCGCAGCAGCGACTTGGTGGGAATACAGCCCCAGTTAAGACAGGTGCCGCCGGCGCGGTCAGCCTCCACGCAGGCAACTTTTTTTCCAAGCTGGGCTCCGCGAATCGCTCCGACGTATCCCGCCGGTCCGCCGCCAATAACGATGAGGTCGTAGTTCATAAATGTAATGTCCGGGAATAGAAACGCCGCCCGGGTGACGGGCGGCCTGGCATTCAAAGCCGGGCGGCCCGGCGATTGCAAGGGAGCTTTGCCCGCCTTGCCTCGCGCCGCTTCCGGTCAGCAAACGCATCGGCCTATATTGCTGCTGCGGAAATTCGCGTTCCAGGGTAACCGGTTGCCGCCCGCGGGCGGACCTTTCGTCGGCACGCCGAATAGGAGTTTACCGGTTCTGCCGCCCATTTTCAAAGTCTGGCTTTTTGATAAATTCCACAAATACCATATTGAAAACAATCGTGGCATACCTTATGCGGGCAATCCACTCGATGCGGACTGACATTGCCGCCGTCACCTGCACGCCGTTCAACCTAACGCCCAAGATTGATCATGAACTTAAGAATCACGCTCGCTGGCCTCGCGGCCACCCTCCTCCCGTCTGCGGTCACCGCCAATCAAACATTGATTCCTGCGGGCGCGACATGGAAATATCTCGATAACGGAACGAATCAGGCCTCCGCCTGGCGGGCACCGGCATTCGATGACTCGCTGTGGGCTCAGGGGCCCGCGCAGCTTGGCTATGGAGACGCGGACGAGGCCACCGTCGTCGGCTACGGAGGAGTAACGACCAACCGTTACATCACAACCTACTTCAGGAAAAGCTTCACCGTCGTAAATCCCGCTGACTTCGCGGGGCTGAATCTTCGCCTGCTGTGTGATGATGGCGCGGTGATTTACGTCAACGGCGTAGAGGTGCGCCGCGACAATATGCCGGCGGGAGCGATCGCCTACACCACGGTGGCCAGCACCGCACTCGGATCGCCGCAGGAGGCGACATTTTATGACACGACACTTTCGACAGCAAATTTCGTCGCGGGAACGAATACGATCGCTGTGGAAATCCATCAGTCCGGCCCGACCAGCAGCGACATCAGTTTCGACCTCGAGCTGACCGGCGTGGACACGCCCGCCCTGACGCGAGGCCCCTATCTCCAACAGGCCACGCCAACGGGTATGATCGTGCGCTGGCGGACGGACCTCGCGACCGCCGGGCGGGTTGCCTTTGGCACATCGGCGGCGTCCCTGACGGGCGCAGTGGACGAAACATCGGCGGTCACCGAGCACGAGGTGCAGTTGACCGGGCTACTGCCCGATACGCAGTACTTTTACTCGGTCGGCACGCCGGCGGCCACGCTGGCATCCGGGCCGGACTTTATGTTTTATACCGCCCCGCCGGCCGGCACCGCCCGGCCGACGCGGGTGTGGGTGCTGGGGGACAGTGGCACCGCCAACACAAATGCCGCCGCGGTGCGCGATGCCTACACCAGTTTTTCCGCCGGCACCTACACTGACGTTTGGCTGATGCTGGGCGACAATGCCTACAACACCGGAACCGACGCAGAGTATCAGGCCGCGGTATTCAATATGTATCCCGCATTTCTGCGCCAGTCGCCTCTGTGGTCAACGATCGGAAATCATGAGACTGCGCAGAGTACCAATCCGCCGCTCACCATCCCGTATTTCAACATCTTCAGCCTCCCCTCGAACGGCGAAGGCGGAGGCGTTCCCTCTGGCACCGAGAAGTATTATTCCTTCGACTACGCCAACATCCACTTTGTCTGCCTTGACTCGATGACTTCCAGCCGGGCCGCGAACGGGGCCATGGCCACGTGGCTTCAAAACGATCTCGCCAGTACCGTGCAGCAGTGGATCATCGCATTCTGGCATCACCCGGCCTACACAAAGGGCTCACACAACTCGGACACCGAAACCGAGTTGGTCGAAATGCGCCAGAACCTGCTGCCCCATCTGGAAGCCGGCGGCGTTGATCTGGTGATGGCCGGGCACAGCCACTGCTACGAGCGCAGTTATCTGCTGAACGGACATTACGGCCTCTCCGGCAGCCTAACGGCCGCCATGAAGCTTGATGACGGGAGCGGGCGGGCCGACGGCACCGGTGCCTACGCCAAACCCGGCAACAACGCAGCCAACCAGGGCGCCGTTTACATCACCGCCGGATCATCCGGCCAGGCTACGGGCGGCACGCTGAATCACCCCGCGATGTATCTCTCTCTGAATAACCTTGGCTCCATGGTGCTCGACATCAACGGTCCGCAGCTCAATGCAACGTTCCTCAGGGAGAATGGTGCTGCAGCCGACTATTTTACTATCAACAAAAGCGTGCCCAACGTACCGCCGGGCGTTGCCGTCACCAGCCCGGCAGACGGAGCCGTCTTCACCGCACCGGCCAATGTTGCCATAACGGCATCTGCTTCGGACACCGACGGCACGGTCGTACAGGTTGACTTCTATCAGGGCGGCACACCGATCGGCAGTGATACCACCGCCCCCTTTGAAATCACGTGGAGTGGAGCACCCTCCGGCACCCACCTCCTCACCGCCACCGCTACTGACAATCTCGGTGCCACCGTTACCTCGGATGGCATCAGTATAACCATAAACAACCCGGAACCCGCTGCGCCGGCGGGTCTCACGGCAACCGCAGGCAACGCTCAGGTGGCCCTGACATGGACCGCAAGCGCCGGTGCTGCGAGCTACGCCGTGCATCGAGCCGGCGTTTCGGGCGGCCCCTACACCGTCATCGCTCCCTCGGTCGCCTCGGCGTCTTACACGGATACCGCGCTGATCAACGGCACGGCTTATTTCTACGTTGTTTTCGCCAGTAATGCCGCCGGGACGAGCCCCGCTTCCAATCAGGCCAGCGCCACGCCAGTGGCACCGCCCGCACTGCCCGCGGCACCATCCGCCTTGACGGCCGCGGCGGTTTCGAAATCGCAGATCAACCTGACATGGACCGACAACTCAAACAACGAGACCGGATTCAAAGTTGAGCGGAAACAGGGTAACGGCGCCTGGTCGCAAATCACGGTAACTGCTGCGGACGCGACCGGCTTCGCGTCAACGGGACTCGTTGCGAATAAAACTTACAGTTATCGCGTCCGGGCCACCGGCGCAGCCGGCGACTCCGCTTACTCCAACACCGCCACCGCTGCCACACCACGAAAATGACCCGACTGATACTGGCTTTCTGGGTTGCCGTTGCCGGACCGTTGTATGGTCACGGCGATTTGCATGACAGCATCCTGGCGGTTACGGAGAAACTGATGAAGTCACCTCAAGATGGCGCGTTGTATTTGCAGCGCGCCAGCCTTGAGGCGGCTCACGGGGATCATCCGGCGGCCCTTGCCGATTACGATCGTGCCGAGGCGCTTCAGGCAGATCCGGCTGCGGTGATCCCGGGCCGGGGAAAGTCACTGTTTGCCACACAACGGTTTGCCGATGCCTGCACGGCGCTCGACCGCCTGCTGTCGCAGGAGCCGAAGCATGTGGAGGCACTGGTCACCCGCGCCCGGGCCTCCGCGCAGTTACAGAATTCCGCCGCCGCCGTCTCCGATTTCACGAATGCCATCGCCGCGAGTTCGAGGCCGGAACCGGAATATTATTTGGAACGTGCCGAACTCCTCGCCGCCGCCACCCCGCCGCGCACGGAGGAAGCCATTCGCGGACTCGATGAAGGCCTCGCACGCCTCGGCACCGGCATCGTCACGCTTCAACTCGCGGCCCTTGATCTCGAAGTGAAAACCGGGCGCTTTGATGCAGCCCTCGCCCGCATTTCTGCGGCTGCCGCCGCTGCGCCGCGCAAAGAATTGTGGCTCATCCGGCGAGGGGACACGCTCGCCCTCGCCAACCGGCGCACCGAAGCCCGCGAGGCCTATGAAGCCGCGCTCCACGCCCTTGCAGGCCTGCCGGCCCGCGTCCGCGGCGCGCGCGCCACCACCGATCTCGAATCCCGCGCCCGCCTCTCTCTGGCAAATTGCGCGCCTGCTCCTGCTCAGTAACCGCATTTGCTGCGGCCTGCCTGTCACGGCGTTTGCCACGCCGGACAAATTGTGTGCGATCCCGATTCGGGTGAGGCCTTGCCCCTTGCTCCACACGGCGGGAAGTATCGCTCATGCCTGCAATCTGTGCCGTCTTCTTTTCGATCCTCCTGCTCATCGGTTCCGCCGCCGCCGGGGATCGAATCATTGTCATTGATGCCGGCCACGGCGGCAGCAAACCCTCGGGCACCCAGGCCGCACGAACTCTTAGCAGTCCCAACAACGCGGTGTCCCCCGGTGGGTTAAAGGAAAAAGACCTCACCCTGGAACTCGCGCAGAAAGTCATCGCGCAAATCAACGCCTCGCCCGAGGCGAAGAAAGCCGGCCTGCGGGCGATCCCCACACGCACCACGGACGAGAATCCCGATTTCGCCCAGCGTGCAATGATCGCCGCTGACAACAAAGCGGAGTGTTTTCTGAGCATTCACTTTAATGCCGTGCCCAAAGGCGCAAAGAAAACCAGCGGTACCCTCGGAATCGTCCAAATGAAGACGAAGAATCCTCATTACAAAGAGGACGCCTCCTTTGCCGCCGCGCTCACTGCGGCCGCGAATAGAGCGATCCGTCAATGGCTCCCGGATTCCAAAGCCCTTCCGGTGGGCGACGATCACGAACTTCACGGCGGTCAGGGATCGAACCTCTTTTTCCAGCTCCGTTCTCAAATGAAATCGCCGGTCACCGCATGTTTTCTTGAGGTCGAATTTATGGATAATCCCGCGGTGGAACAGGCGCTCCTAACTAAAACCCGTGCGGCGGCGTTCGATGCCATCGCGGCGGCGCTCGCTCAGCAGATCGTTGCTGCCGCGGTGCCTCCCGGGTAATCGTCGCCGGAGAGGGCAGCGTGCCGTATGACTTCTGGTTTTTCCCAGTTGCGCTGCCTGGCGAGTGTCCTAGTCTCGGCATCCACACAGCCCGGCGCGCTTAGCTCAGTGGTAGAGCATTACCTTCACACGGTAGGGGTCGCAGGTTCGAACCCTGCAGCGCGCACCATTTTTTCAGAAGGCGGCAGGAAGGCTGCGGCGGATGGCGGCGGCGAAGAGGGCGGCGAGCGATTCTTCGGCTGCGGTGTCGTGGGAGAGACCCTGCATTTGCGCCATGAGTGTGGATTCGCGGAGGGCGCGGGTGGTGAACTGTTGATAGACCCCGAGGAACTCCTGCCAATTTACGGATGGGAGCGCGGCCCCCTCTTGTTTCAGTGTGTCCCAGAGCGTGTGGGCGATGTCTTCGGCCATCACGGCGAGGTCGGCGGGATCCTGGTGTTTGTGGTCGTAGGCCGGGCAGAGTTCGGCCTGACAGAGTTGTTGCGGAGCCGTAAGGAAGAGGCTGTGCAGCATACGGACTTCGAAGCCCCAGCCGGGATCGAATGCCTGGCGCATGAGCAGGTTTTTGGTGATACAGAGTTCACCGGAGAGCGGATAGCGGAACGAGCGGAGAAAGGCCGGCCATTTCTGCTCAGGAAACAGCCCGCACCACGCGCGCAGCAGTGGCTGGAGCATCAGGCGAAACACGCGCCCATGGAGCTGACTGGAGGTGCGGGCGTAGTACCCTTTGCAGGCGAGGAGGCCGGCATCGGGGTGCAGCACCGGCCAGCAGAGCCGGGCGAGGAAGTCGCGGCTGTAGGTGCGGATGTCGCAGTCGTGGATGGCGACGGCGAAGATGTCGTCGCGCTGCGCGAGCACGCCGGCGGTGGCGCGAATGTTACGCCCCTTGCCGGGGGCGGCTTGCGTGGCGCCGTGATGCACGATCACGCTCTCGTGACCGATCGAGCGGAATTTTTCGACGGCGGCGTCATGCTGGGCGCCGCTGGCACCGTCGAGTCCTATCATCACGAACGATACCCACGGGATGCCGGCGATGGCGGCGATGATGTGAGTGAGTGCCGGGCTCTCCAGATCGCGGGCATGGCAGGGCAGCAGCAGCGCGAGCGGGCGTTCGCGGGACCACGCGGTGAGGTCCGCGTCGGCGTGGCGGGAGTCACTGCTGAGAAGTGGCAGGGTGAGAATGGATCCGGTCTGGAGAAAATCGGGCATGAAGGAGAGCGCGCATCCATGAGGCGGGCTGCGGTCGCTGGCAAGATGCGAACGCATTCCTCCTGGCAAGGCCGCGATCGTGCGGCAGGC
>JANNVM010000769.1:0-24328 GCA_031414455.1 Verrucomicrobiota bacterium | reverse complement strand
CCCCAACCTTGTCGGGATTCACTCTCTCGCCGGTCAACTGCCCGCTGCTGCCGCAATACCTGATGTACGGCCCCACCTGGCCGACCTCCAGCCAGATGGGCACCTCGTGCAATTGCTTGCGGCCCGGCTCGGCGATGAAGTGGTCGATCATGTGCAGCTTGTAGCTCAGCAGCGTCACCATGCTTGCACACAACCCAGGCGGATCCACCAACTGCGGGCTGACATAGACGCTCCAGCCGTTGATGTTGCGCTTGTCGTATCGTGCCGTGGCGGTGTGTTTCGCCGCAGTCGCGGAATCGCTGGCCCGGTCGGTGCCCTGCTGCAACTGCTGCTGGGAGGCGGCCAGGTCTTTCTCCAGCTTCAACACCTGTGCGGGGTCCACGCCCCAATAGCGTTCCACGAGCTTGGCCATCTGCGGATCGTGTTCCCGCAATTCCGCCCGGACGAACGGATAGAAGTCGTTCACTGCGAAATAGGCTTCCGTGCTTTCGGCCCAGTATTCCATGCGATTGGTGCGGGCGTAGTGCGAATCCGTGCGGCCGTCCCATACTTTGATCTTCCTGTAGCGTCCCTCTTTCATCATGCCCTCGTACCTAGCCTGGGTTTCCTGGTTGCCGTAGTCGCGGCCCTTGCCGTTAAAGTGAAAATCATATCCGTGCGCCAATTCGTGAAAGACGACAAATGGGTGGCGATACGAGTCCCCAAGGTGTGCCTTGACGCTAAGCGACATGAACGATTGAGGATCACTTGGAATCGTGTACCCGGATTTGATCAGCCAGAACCGTTCAGGGTGATACGACAGAGATACCTTCTCATCGTATTCAATCCAAATGGCGTTATTTTCCTGCAGGTTGCGCACCGCCACGGCCGGGGCGGCGAGCTTGATCTGGTAGAGTTCCCACCGGAGATGCTCCAGCGTTTTAGCCGTCTCTTCGGGGTGTTGCCCGGGCACGGCACGATTGATGTAAACGGTCCAGCCTTCCAAATTACGGACCTCAAAGCGGTCCTCAGTGCTCAACGGCGCGGCCGGTTTTATGGCCGAGGCATCCTGGGCCCCGGCCTGCGAGCCCAGCAGACAGGTGCTTAGAATTATTGATAGGATGTTGCTTTTGAGGCTCCCCGGTTCAAGGGAGAATTGGTTTCGCGCCGGGTTCATCATTTTGTCTTTTTGAGTTGTTTGAGTTCCGCCATCCATTCGGCCAGGCCTTTGAGCGGGAAGTGTGAGAAAGCGTTTCATGATGGAGTCGCCGGTGCCTACTGCATGACTTTGAGACGTACGAAACCCCTGGCTCCCAACGGCGGAAGGGTCACCTGCACGCGATCGGTTTGGCCTTGGGGGGTGATCGTCACGTTGGCGGCGCTGCCCAATGGAATAGTCAGTTGCGTCCAGCCTGTCAGGTCGTTGCCGTATTCGACGATTTGAGTGTTGCCGGGAGGGCGCGAGGCGACGCTGCGGTCATAGGAAAAGACCCGCGAGCCGGAAGATCCGGTGAGCGCGGGCAATTCGACCTGCGAGGACACGAGCGGATGGCCATGGAGGACGAATTCCAGCAGATTGGAAATGCCATCGAAGTCCGGATCATCCAGGAGGCCATCGTTGACGCCGGCGGTGAGGCCCTGCGCGGGATCGAGCGTCCAGGCACTGAAGGGCGTGGAGCTGACAGCCGGGAGCAGTGTCATCATCGCCTTGCCCATGCTTTCCCCGATGTTGAAGTAGCTTTCGGCACTCCAATTCCAGTGGTAGCCCTCATCGCTGGCTCCGAGCAAAACGCCATAATCAAAGGGCTTTGTTTTCACGGTGATGACGGTGCCGGCGAACTCCGGGTGTCTTGCGGGATCGGCGACGTTGCCCTGGGCCTCGATCAACGAACCCGCACCAATGGGGGCGTTGTCCATGCCGGTATCGCCGATGACGACTGGTAGATTGGGCACGCTGAACTGGGTGCGGATGTCCCTTATCAGATTGGTTAGGTTGGCTTCGTACTCCGCAGTGTATGCGGTGTTGATGCGGTCATTCCATCCCTGGTGCCATGCGAAGCCGGCGATCTCATAACCGCCGCCGGTGTAGGCCGGGTAGTAGGTGGACAGACTGGCGAGCACCTGATTCACCCGCGCGACCATGCCGGTGTAGTAGGGGCCCACCGTGCCTCCCCGCTGCGCGACGGCGCCGGGCGGCCGGAAGTCCACCGCCAGCGATTTGCCGCCGAAGGCATATTTGATGAGCAGCACCTTATCGCCCAATTGACTGCCGACCACCAAACCAAAGCTATACTCCGGGCCGATGCGTCCCTGTCCGCCGGTGTCGCCGAAGTTTGCGTCCAGATTTCCCCGGCGGTTTTCGCCGGTGCCAGGGTCGCTCCAATAGGTGACGCCTACGTCGCTGCGCGTGATCCAGCCCGGGCTGCCTCCGCCGATGGGATTCGCCGGGTCCGCCAGATAGCCATACTTCGCGGGGATCCTGTTGAGCAGGTTGCGCAGGCTGCCGAGCCCGCCGGCCAGATTGGTGTTGGCGCTGTTGTTCGGGTCGCGTCCGATTTCGGCGCTCGCTTTGCCCTGCATGTTCGATTGGCCGGCCAAAATGACGACCTTCAGCTTACCATTACCGGCCAGTGGATTGACGCTTTGGAATAGCCGCGTCGAAGTGCCGGGTGCATTCATGGAGTTTCCCGCGTATCGGGCGGTGATGGCACGCCAGCCAACAGGGAGGCTGGCAGTTGTCAGGGATGCCTGTGAGGCGGCGTTCAACGCGGCGGTGCCCAGTTCGGTGGTGTCGTCGTAAAAGGAGACGCTGCCGGCTGGTGTCGCGCCTGACACCGTGGCCGTGAAGGTGACAGGGATCCATTGGCTTGAGGGGTTGGTGCCGCTGGTGAGGGTCGTCGTGGTCGGCGGCCGCGTTTCCACGACGGTCTGGGTGAGTGCCGCGGAGGTGCTCGGCGCGCTGCCTGCGTTTCCAACATAGTATGCGGTGATGACATGGACGCCGCCGCCCGGAGAGGTGGTGGTGAAGCTGGCCTGGAGCGAGCCATCGAGCGTGCTGCTGCCGATGAGCGTGAGCCCGTCATAGAACGCCACGCTGCCAGAGGGCGCAGTGCCCGCCACGGTGGCAGTGAAGGTCACGGCTACTCCGCCGTTCGATGGTTCGCTGCCGCCGGTGCGGGCGAGGGTTGTGGTGGTGGGCGAAGTGACCGGCCCGACCGTTACCGTGCCGGGGCCGCTGAAACGGGTGTCGTCCTTGTTCGTCGCGGAAGAACTGGATGATCCGTAGGTGCCGTTAGGCCGGGCGGCCCCGGCATCGAAGGTGAGTGCGGAAATCCGGCGGGTGCCGATGTAGTCCAGCCGCAGCCTGGCCCCGGTGGTGATCTCCAGAGTTCCTCCGCCCAGGGCGTCGGAGCGCGTGATGGCCAGCGTGCCCGCCTGGACTCTGGTGGTGCCGCTGTAGGTGTTGGCTCCGGAAAGCGTCCAGGTTCCCGAACCCGCCTTGGTGATGCTGGTGGCCAATTGTCCCGCGGTGCCCAACAAACTATCGCCGATGCTGCCGCTGAGTTCGCCGCTGCCCGGATGGGTGCCGGTAGAGTTGGATTCTACATGAGTCAGAGTCAGGGTCTTGCGGTTGTCCACGCCGGCGGTGCCGGGAACCGAAACGTCGCCGGTGAACTTCAGCAGGCCGCTGACACCCCGGGTGGCGGGGAGGCCGCCGGGAGTTCCGGCCTGGCTCAGAATCGCGCCGCCCGTGGTGCCGGCCAGTTTGATCACACGGTCGGTGGTTTCACCGGAGCCGGAATATAGCAACGTGCCGGCGCCACTGGTCGAGCCCAGGGAAATGGTTCCGTTGCTCACCGTTGTCGGGGCTCCCAGATTGCTGGCGGCGGTGCCGCCGCTCACGCGATTGAAAGAGGCTGCTGACAGCGTGCCGGCCGACACGGTCAATGCACCGGTGAAGCTGTTAGCACCGTGGAGAACCAGCGGGCCTGCGCCGGTTCCCAATTTCGTCAGGCCCCCTGCACCGCTGACGTTGCCGCCGATGCTCATGTTGCCGGTGGTTCCGAGATCAATGGTCGAGGTGCCCGCCAGGGTGACCGGTCCATTGAGATTGGCGGCGAAGCTGTTGCCGTTCACAACGAGCGCTCCGTTGAAGGTGAAAGCGTTCGTGAGGTTATTGTTGCCATTCAAATTGAGCGTTGATGGCGAGTTCACGATCACGGGTCCGGTCCCAAGCAGGTCGTTCGCAGGGGAGCCCAATGAGAGGGAGCCGGTATTGATAGTGATGCCGCCGCTGAAGGTGTTCGCGCCAGCGAGTGTCAGTGTTCCGGAGCTGTTCTTGGTGAAACTGCCCGTGCTTGAAATCGCGCCGGAGAGCGACACTGGACCATTGCCGGATCCGGCCAGGGTTACATTGGCGGCCAGGCTCAGCGGCACGCTGATAGTGACCGCGCTGGCGCTGTTTTGATTGAGCTGCGGCAGGGTGGCTCCGTTGTTCGTGAGCGTCAGGGAGTTGGTGCCGCCGACGGTCACCCCACTTGCGAAGTTGAGTCGGTTAGCAATGAAACCAGGGTTCAGATTGTGGGTGGCGGTATAGGTTCCGGCCACGTTGAAATTGAGCGTGTAAGTCGCCCGGCCACCGGCTTGCGGAGCCACGACGATCACCGGGAGAGCCTCGTTGGTCCATTTGCTCGCGTCGCTCCAATTGCCCGGCGCCGCACTGGCCCACATGAAGATATTGGGCAGAACGGCCTCGGTGACCGTCACGCTGTAGGCTTTGGTGGACCCATCCTGGGCAGTGACCGTATAGGTCTGTGCGCTGCTGAAGTCCCGGGCGGTGTTTGAGGCCGGCGAACAGTTAGCCCCGGGGGAAAGTGTGTAAACGGCAACCAGATTCGTCCGGTCTGTGCCGATCGGCACATCAAGATTGACCGTGCTGGCGCCCACTGCGGCAGCACCCTGCGTGACGATGCTGAACGTGAGGATATCTTTAGCTGAACTAAGTGGAACCGTCACCGTGCCGTTGCCCGAAAACCAGGTGTTATTCTTGTTGGTGGCGGGTGAGGTGGTGGAGCCGTGGGTGCCGCCGGACTGCGGCAGTCCGCCGAGGGTCAGCGATGCAATGTTTTTGGTGCCGCTGTAGTTTAGATTCACCCTGGAATTAGCTGCGCTGCTGACGGTCAACGCGCCGCTGCCGAGAGCGTCTTTATGGTTACACTGCAGGGTGCAGGCCGTGACACTGGTCAGCCCCGTGTAGCTGTTAGCCACCGTGAGCACGACCGGCCCCTGGCCATTCAGGGTCAAGCCGCCGGCTCCGCTGATGCTGCCGTTGAAGGTCATGGTGGCGTATCCCGGCCCCCCGATGATGAGGTTGGCATTCAGCGTGACAGGGCCGTTCCAATTGTCGCCGAATCCGTTGTCTGGATAGAGATTCCCGCCGTTCACGATCAATGCATTCGTGGCGGTGACGCGTTCCAGAAAGAGCGTGCCGGCATTGAGCGTGACGGGGCCGGTGCCCAGCGCGGCGTCCGCCTGGACATCCACGGTAAGCTGGCCTGCGTTGATAATGGTGCCGCCGGAGAACGTGTTGGCGGCATTTTTGATCGTCAGCGTGCCGGAGCCGGCTTTGGTCAAAACCATCGAGCTGCCACTGATGATTCCGGAGCTGGTCAAAGTCCTGCCCGGGTTCACCGTCCATGATTGATTGGCACCCAGCGCAATCGGTGTTCCCAGACTAAGATCGACAGCTGAGGCCGGCATACCGATACCGCCGGAGCCGAGCGTTAGGGTGCCCGCGCCGGTGACGCCGATGGCCGACACGGCACTGGTCACGCTGATGCCGCCCCATGAACTGGAAGTCCCGAGAGTCAGACCCGCGCCCAGGGAGGAGCCGGTCCAGGTGGCAACGTCGCCGGAACCCGGTGCCGTGCCGCCCCAGCTTGCGCCAGCCGTCAGGTCCGTGCCGGTGGCTGCCTTGATGATGGTAGCGGCGGGTGCCGCAGACGGGGCGAGCGCGAGCAGCGCGGTCAGCACGCCAGCGAGCATGAGCGGGCGGCAGCGGGCATTCTTAAAGGGATGGCTGGGGGTTTTCATCTGCGTGTGGTGGGGGAATGTCGAATGATATGAGGTCGCCAAAACAGGGCGGAGAAGGCCACGATCAATTCTCCGATCCGCAAGGATTATCCCCTTCGGCCTTCCTGTTTGATTATGATCCAGGTGAAGACCCGGCTCATGGCGTCGGCGCCACGAGCAGGTGGACGAACAGTCTGCCCTCGCCAGGTGGCAGGGTGTAGGAAACCGAGGTGCCGTTGTCCGTGCCGGCCACGTTGGTCCATGAGGCGAGGTTGGTCGAGGTCTGGACCTGCCAGGTGCCCTCGTAGGCCGGATCCTTCGTCCAGGTGACCGTCCTGGAGGCGTCCAGGCCGGGCAGGGCTGTGAACGACGAACCGGTTTGGCCCATGAAGTATTCGATGCCGTTTTGCACGCCGTCCTTGTCGTAGTCCTGACCCGGGGTCTGGCCGGGCGCGTTGCTGGCGGCCCAGGTGGCGAAACCGGAACCGCCGCCGACCCTCACCATGCCGGTGCCGTTGACATCAAAGTAGGTGTCATTTGGGTGTTCCGCGCCGGAGGCAGTGGAGCCGTAGGTGCCGGGAAGAGTCTGTGGTACCCCGCCGAGGGTCAACGATGTGACTTTGTGTTCGCCGGGGTAGTTCAGATTCACCCTGGAGTCGACTGTGCTGCTGATGCTCAATGCACCGCTGCCGAGGGCGTCAACATCGTTACATTGGAGGGTGCAGGCGGTGACGCTGGTCGGGCCGGTGTAGCTGTTAGCCACCGCAAGCACAGGCCTTAGCGCCACAGGGCCGTTGAAGGTCAAGCCGCCGACTCCGCTGATGCTGCCGTTAAAGGTCATGGTCCCGGAGTTTCCATCCCCGGTGACGATGAGGTTGGAATTCAGTGTCACAGTGCCGTTCCAACTGTCGCCAAACCCGTTACTGGGTAAGAGATCCCCGCCATTCACGATCAAGGCATTCGCGACGGTGACGCGTTCCAGAAAGAGACGGCCACCGTTGAGAGTGATGGGGCCAGTGCCCAGCGCACTGTTCGCCTGCACATCCATTTTCAACTGGCCCGCCTCGATTACGGTGCCGCCGCCGAAAGTGTTGTTCACAGAACTGATCGTCAGATTGCCGTCTCCAGTTTTAGTGAGCGATCCCGTAGTGAGGGGGCCGCCGCCGAAGAAATAGGTGCCGGATGGGGCGCTGACAGTAATGGACAGCGGCGCCATGTAGGGAGCGATGGTAATCGCTCCCCCGTCAGGCTTGTTAAAATCCACATTCACGCCATCGAAGAAGGGCGTGGACATCCCGGACGTCTGACCAATCCAGTTGACCGCGTGGTGATTCCAGAGGCCGCCGCCGGCGACGCTCCAAATCACGGTATGCTCATTCGGGGCCACTGTGACCGTTACCGTGTAAGTGTTGACAGTGGCCCCGTCAGTGACGGTGTAGTTCACCGGGTTGGTGAAGTTATATGTGGCGGGGCCGCCATTATTTTTATCGCAGGTTCCGGATGACAACGTGAAGGTCGGCGCAAGGGTCGTGATATTCGTCCCGAAAGGCACGATCCAGTTGATGGCAGCCGCGTTACCAACAATGGTGCCGATGGCGGCGGCGGGACTGAAGCTCAGGATGCGCGCCTGGAGAGGCGCGTCATACTCAATGGTGACTGTTCCCGACCAATTTGAGGGGGCATAGTTGTTTCCGAGAGACAGTTCAACGGTGTTTAGATCAACTTCACCGATCCAGTCAATGCCGGCGGTTTTCGTATCAACGATCGTCGTGCCGGGACCGTCATCTCCTCCGTTCCATCCCACGAATTGGCCAACAGTTCCGACCGCACCGCTGTAGTCTCCGCCAATTTGCAGGAGGGCCGCGGTGCCGGGAGCCTGTGGGACACCATCAAAGTAAATCACCAGGTCCGAAGTCCAACTGTCGGCCGTGGAGGAGTCGAGTCTTACGGTGGCGGAGACCGACCTCAGAATCGAGCCGGGAGGCAGGCTTCCCTTGGCGAGCCATGGGATAAAGCCGCCGATACCGTTCTGAATGGTCGTGCCGGCATCCTGGAGTCCGAGGTTGAAGGTCTCGGTGGCGGCCTGCGTTTGCACGCGGCCAAACCCGAGCACCGCAACCACCGCGACCGCGATAACGGAGCGTTTGAGACCAACGCGCAGTCGGTTGTAGATTCTGGTGGGATTCGTTGTTGCCATGGCGATATTTGGTCTGTTTCCGTATTTGGGTCGTGGGGCTGCTGAAATGCCGTAGCGCAAGGTTCGATGAATTTCGTGGCCGGCAGTCACGACTGGTGGAGCCACGGGAAGGGCATCCGGGAGGAGTCGCCGAGCGGTTTTCATGGTGCCGGACAGGAGGATTGTTGAAGGCTGAGACGCGCTCGCCGGCTGGGGCTCTCAAAAGAATTGCGGGGGTGCCTTGATTGGGTGTGGGTAGTGACGCGGCGGGACGGAATGGGAAAACGGCAACCTCCTGGCACGCGATGGCGCAGTCTTCCAGGATTTTATCTTTTGACAACTATATCCGTAAATGGGTAGGCTGCGGCATGAGTATGCTGCGTCGATTATCTGTTGTGGAGCAGATTTCCGGGCACTTGCGCGACGAACTTGGGCGGGGGCGCTGGAGCGGCATAATGCCCGGGGCGATCCACTTGGCGGCGGAACTGGCAGCCTCAAGCAAGACCACTGAGGCCGCGCTGCGGCTCCTCGAAACCGAGGGACTGCTCTGCGGGCGCGGGCCAGGCCGCAGCCGCAGTATCGTCGCCAGCCCCGCCACCGCACCCCGGTCTGCGTTGCGGATCGCAATCCTGCTTTACGAAGAACTGTCGCGGGACAACTCCATGAGCATGCAGGTCACGCTTGAAATTCAACAAGCTATTGACCGTGAGGGCTTTGACTCATTTTTCTGCTCGAAAACCCAGGCCGGCCTGGGATTCGACCTCCTGCAGATTCGCCGCTACGTGGAGCAGACCCCGGCCGATGGCTGGATCGTGTGTGTCGGGACGCGCGAATTGCTGGAGTGGTTCTCGAGCTACAGCGTGCCGGGCATCGCCCTGTTCGGGCGCCGTCGCGGCCTGCCGATCGCCGGGACGGGGCCGGACAAGGTGCCGGCCTATGCCGAAGTCACGCGCGAGTTGATCCGCCTTGGCCACCGGCGCATCGTCCTGTGCTGCCGCAAACTCCGGCGGCTGCCGGAGCCTGGAACCGTCGAGCGGGCTTACCTTGCTGAACTGGCCGCCCATGGGATTGCGACAAGCCCCTATAACCTGCCGGACTGGGAGGAGACCGTCGAGGGGTTTCACGCGATGCTGGCCTCGCTATTCAAAATCTCGCCGCCCACCGCGTTAATTGTTGGCGAACCATCGCTGTTTGCCGCAGCCCAACAATTTCTGGCCTCGCGCGGGTTGAGGATCCCTGGGCAGGTCTCGCTCGTGTGTACCGATTACGACGCCACCTTCAACTGGCTCCAACCCGCCGTCTCGCACATCCGGTGGCAAGTCCAACCTATCGTCCGGCGCGTCCTGCAATGGGCCAAGGCCGTACACAAGGGTCGCCGCGATATCAAACAAACGCTCTTTCCCGCGGAATTCGTCAGAGGCGGCACCATCGGCCCGGTGGCGCAGGAGGGAAAAAACCGTTGAACCGCTGAAATAATCCTGAATTCGGGAGTGTGCTGAATCGGGTCATGCTGCCGCGCGAGCGCCAGCCCGACGTCCTCCGGTTTCGCCAAGGCAGCCACCTGCGCAGGCACCGCCACCAGCGAAAATGCGACCGCGCCCGCCGGTGCCTTCGACGGCGATGTGCCGCTCGCGGCCGAGTGCGGTTTTGATCATTTCGACGGCTTGAGTTGTTTGAGTTCCGCCATCGCTTCGGCGAGGCCTTTGCCCACGCCGCCGAGGATTTTCGCCGAGCCGAGATAGTGAAATTCCAGGTTGGAGATGCCCTTCTCCAGCACCTGCCGCTCACGCTCCGCGAGTCCTTCCGTGCGTAGTTTATCCAGCGCTGCCTTTTCATCGGCGGGCGCTAGTTTGCCTTCGGCGGCGAGCTTCTTCGCGCGCTGTTTGATTTCGTTTTCCTTCGCCTTTGCGGCGGTCAGTTCGCGGTCCCAAAACCTCTCTGCCAGGACGGTCGCGACGTTGCCTTGGAACTCAGGTAACTTCGCCGGAGCAGCCATCGCGTCGCGGAAGTTTTGATGCGTCGCTTTGTAGCGCAACTCGTCCGGACCATACTCCGCCGTCGGCCCGCCGACACCCATCACGCCGATGACGAACGGCAGCTTCGGTGCGTTCAGATCTCGCCGCACATCGCGGATAAAATGTGCCATCGCCGTGCTGTAGGCATCGTAGCCGCCGGGCTTGTCGCGGTTTGGATAGGTGCTGCCGTCCACCATGTCGTTCCAGCCCTGGAACCACGCGAAGCCCGCCAGCTCGCAGCCCTGCGTGGCGTCGTAGTCCGGCACCACGCGCTTGATATCACCGAGCACCATTTTCACATGCTCGACCATGAGCCGGTAGTTCACGCCCGTCGCCTTGTCCTTCTCCGCCTGCATCGCCGCCACGTCTTTGCCCTGCTTTTGAAAAGCGGCGAGCTGCGACTCATTGAACACGTACGGCCCTGCGCCCGGCGGGCGGAAATCCGTGTTCAGACTCTTCCCGCCCCACGAAGTCTTGATGAGCAAAATGGGCGCATCCGTGAACTTCTCCATGTAAATCCCGAACGTGAACTCCGGCCCGATTTTCTCGCCCGTCGCGCCAAAGCCCGCCGTCAGCTTCCCCGTCTGCTCCGCCTCCGCGCAGCCGATGGAGGAAATCCACACACGCTCGCAGACCTTCGGTTTCCCATCCGCGCCCAGCATCTCCGCCAGCATCGGCTTCGTCGCCGGGTCCATCCCAATGTGCTCAAACGTCCTCACCTGCGCGTGCCCCTGCATGTTCGACTGGCCGGCGAGGATGAAGACTTGCAGCGGCTTCTTTTCCGGCTTCGCGTCGGCTTTCGGAGGCTCGTCCGTTTTCATGATGCCGTTGGGAAGAATGGGGGCGTAAGTGCCGTTGTTTTTCCCGCCCGCGACGGCTGCGGATGGATTGAGCCAGGCGGTGACGAAGTCGCCCTTCTGCGGC
This sequence comes from Verrucomicrobiota bacterium, assembly GCA_031414455.1. GTDB lineage: Bacteria > Verrucomicrobiota > Verrucomicrobiia > Verrucomicrobiales > V1-33 > V1-33. Next base: position 13,162 of record JANNVM010000769.1, on the reverse strand, counting down.
AGCGGGGAAAGCCCCTGCGGACCCGGAATAGGGACGTGGATTTTTTTCAAGCTGAGGCTGCTGGACACGACCCGCAGCGTGTCGCCCGCTTGCACGTCGCCTTTGGTCACCGACGCGACTTCCAGCATTATTTCCAAAGCGCCGCTCAACTCGCTGGTAACGGTGAATTCAGTGACTTTTCCCGTGACAATCACCGCGGCAGCAGCGGCGAGTTCTTCTTTGCTTCGCGGTGCGACAGCGCCCGGAGCGATGGATGGGATGAGGACTGCGAGCAGCGTGAGGATGAGCGTGATGAAGCGCATGGGTGGTTTCATAAGTGGCAGGCTGGTGGATGGTGGATGAATCAGGGTGTCACGGGCAGGTTCTCCGCCAGATGGCGGGTGAGCGTTTCGTAAAGATGGCGTTTGGTGTTGTCGCCTTCCTTGATGGCGTGACTCCGGTTCGGATAGGGCATCTGGTCGAATTGTTTGTTATGTTTGATGAGTTCGTTGACGAGGACTTCGCAGTTCTGGTAGTGGCAGTTGTCGTCGCCGGTGCCATAGAGCAGCAGCAGGTTGCCTTTCAGTTGGTGTGCAAAGGTAATGGGCGAACCGTTCTTGAAGCCGGCTTCGTTGTCCGCCGGCAGTCCCATGTAGCGCTCCTGATAGATGGTGTCGTAGAGCCGCTGATTGGCCACGAAGGCGATGGCCATGGCTGTTTTGTAGAGATCGGGGTAACGGAAGATGGCATTCAGGCTCATGGAGCCGCCGCCGCTCGAACCCCAGATACCGACCCGCGCGGGATCGAGATACGGCCGGCCCCGGAGAATCTCCCGCGTGGCCGCCGCCTGGTCGGCGGAGGCGAGAATGCCTATCTGCCGGTAGATGCTCTTGCGCCAGTCGCGCCCGCGCGGAGCCGGGGTGCCGCGATTGTCTATGCTGATCACGACGTAGCCCCGCTGCGCCAGCAGCGAATGCCAGAGGTAGCTTTCACCGCCCCACTTGTCGGCGACCGTCGTTCCGGCGGGTTCGCCGTAAACATGGATGAACAGCGGATAGCGGCGTGCGGGGTCGAAATCGGGCGGCTTGATGCACCAGGCGTCGAGCGGCGGACAATCGCTGATGGTGACGCGGAAGAACTCCGTGGCACACGGTTTCAGTGCGGCCACTTTTTCGCGCAGCCCATCGTTGCCCGCCAGGGTGCGAATGACCTTGTGTTCGGGGAACTGCACCAATTCAATGACCGGCGGCTGGCCAAAACGGGAAAAGGTGTGAAAGGCCCAGCGGCCGTCCCTCGAAAAATTGTAGGAATGGGTGCCCTGCTGATCCGGCGGCGAAACGCGCACCGCCTCGCCGGTGCCATTGAGCGGCACGCGGTAGAGATAGCGCTGAGTGGGATTGTCGGGCGAAGCGAGGAAATAGACGCAGCCCTGTGGTTCGTTCACCCCCGCAATGCTGATAGCGTCAAACGCACCAGGCGTTAGGAGCCGAATGGTCTGGTCCGTGGCAGAAACGGAGTAGAGGTGTTGCCAGCCATCGCGTTCGCTTAACCACAGGAAGCGACTGTCGCCTTCAATCCAACGCAACTCATCCATCACTTCCACCCATGCGTCATCGCGATCGGTGAAGCGCACTTGAGTCTCGCCGGTGTGGGGATCAGCCGCGATGACCTCGTTGGTGTTCTGCAGCCGGTTGAGTTGTTGGAAGAGAACGTGCCGGGAATCCTTCGCCCAATCCATCTGGGGAATGTAGTGATTCCGCGGATCGGGGTTGGAGCGGAACCAGAGGGTGCTGCCGCCGCCGGACGGAACGACGCCCACGAGGCAGGCGGAGTTGGTTTCACCAACCTTCGGGTACGCGTAGGCAGTGATTTGGGGATAGAGGTCGTCGGTGTTGTTGACGAGCTTGAATTCGCGCACGCCGGTGGTGTCGAACTGCCAATAGGCGATGAACTTTCCGTCGGGACTCCAGCGCAGTCCATTGCGCAAGTCGAACTCCTCTTCGTTCACCCAGTCCGCCGTGCCATTGATCGTGGTGGCCGAGCCGTCGGTGGTGAGTTGCGTGATCCGCAAGTCGTCCAGGGATTGCACGAACAAATTGTTCTGGCAGACATACGCGACGCGATGGCCATCCGGGGAGAACGTGGCATACATGAGCGTCGCCGGTGCCGCCTCGCCGCCGAGCTTTTTTACCTCGCGGGTTTGGCGGTCGAACACCCAGTAATCGCCGCGGGTTTCTTTGCGCCAGACCCGCCTGGTGTTGGTGAAGATCAGCACCTTGCTGATGTCGTCCGACCACGCGTAGTCCTCAATCGGCAGCGGCTTGGGCTGGCCTGGTGGAATGAGGCTCTCCGCCGCCACGATGATATCGCGCTCTCCGGACCCGGGTGCATACCTTACGATGTCCTTGACGGGCTTGGCGTCTTTTGCGGGGTTGGCGTCCTTGAATTTCTCCGCCACTTCCAGGGTGGTGTAAGCCGAGCTGTCCTTAAGCCAATAGGCCGGGCCCCAATCCCCGGTTTTGAATTCTTCCTCCTCGCCAAAGATACGGCCCACCGTCAACTGCGACTTATCTTGCGCGTCGGCCCCTGAGGCAGGAGCAGCCAGGCACGCCAATAGAAGCGGAAAACAAATGGCCTGTTGCGCGACCGGAAGGCTTAAACGCCGGGGGGTGGTGCAGACTTTTTTTTTGATACTCATGTGGTTGGCGGGAGCATTGACTGCAATTGATAGGAGGCGGAACTTCTGTCAGAGACAGCGGCTTTGTTTTACATGCGCAGGATCCGCACGCCAACCCCGTTCCGCCTGAAGTTGGAAACCGCCGTCCGCATCCATTTTTTCTGTCTTCTTGTTGGGATGAGTGCCCTCAACCGGATCGCCGAAGGGCGGTTTGCATCACGGTTGGTTGATGACGAAAGCGGGCCGGGAGAGCACCCCCTTTGAGAGCGCGCGGTTGTGGTCGGAGCGCCGGAAGTTTTTCAGACCGCCGGCGGTGATGAGTTGCAGGCCGGGCGTGGCGACGGCAGGATTGCAGAGGATGTGGAAGTTGAGCTGTCGTTGAACAGACCCTGATTTCGTCTCACTTCGTCCTGAAGACTTTGTGTTTTGGGTCGCCGCCTGAGATGAGGTAGGCCATCAAGTCGGACAACTCATCTTTGTTCATCAGGACGATCGTTGCGAGGGGCATCATGGATACCTGCGATGGCTCGACGCTCGCGATGTCCCCGATTGGAGTCCTGGTGAGAATGCTGAAATCATAGGGATTTGCGGCGAGTGCGATTTCCTTTTCATTGCGGTAGATGACTCGTCCATAGAGCATCCCGCCTTCTTTCAGCAGGACCGTGCTGGCCTGGTATTGCTCGGAAATGGACTGACTGGGCTCGGATATGGCGACGAGAATATCCTTGATCGAGTAGCGCCTGGCGACCGATCCCAGGTCGGGACCGGAATAACCACCGGCCCCTTCGAAGCGATGGCAGGCCACGCATTTGCCGGCGGAAAACATCTTCTTGCCGTTCTCGTAATCCCGGACGGCGAGGTCGGTCTTGAAAAGCTCCAGCATCGTCTCCGTCGTCCATCCGCCCGGAGGTCCTTTCGGCGACGGCAGCTTGCTGAGGTCCACTGCCGCGACATCGTCAAGCAGCCACGAGACGGCCGCCGCGTCTTTCGCCGGGAGATGCCCGATCGCGTCTTGTCGGATCGCACGGATGTAGCCGGCGAAACTCCTGCCACCACTTTTTTCCAGGGTGTCGTTAAGCCAGGAGAAGTAGAACTTTCGATCGTCCAGCGTCCAGCCGGACTGCACGCGCCGGATCGAGTAGGCGTATTGGATGTTCTGCGTGTTAGGCGTGTTGGCCATCGCTTTGAGGATAGCCTCGCCATACTCGTGCCGCGCGAGCATCGCCGTGTCGTAGGCGATGGCCCTGGTCTGCGTGACCTTCATCATGGCGATGGTCTTGCTGACCACGTCTGGCGAGTCCAGATAGCTGAGCAGTCGGCAAAGCTCAGCGTTGAGCGTGTCGTCCCTGGCGGGGTAGAATGGGTTCAGTTTGGCGACGACCGCAGCGACTTCGGCTGGCGACGGTGCGTCCAGGCGGAGCGAGCACAGCGAATAGGCGCGCAGCAGCGCCAGTTGATCGTCCAGCTCCAGACTGCCGAAGGGAACGCCGTTCAGCTTTTCCAAAACCCGGCTCGAAAGGGATTTCCCGCCGTGACGGCAAAGCGCGATGGCCGCATAAATGACGGCGCGTGGATTTGATTCGGAGAACACCTTGTCCTGCCAAAGCGCGAGGTCCTGGTTCTCAATGGCCAGGCGCGCGGCGTAACGGATTTCCCGATCGGCATGAGACAAATACGGCCACGCCTTTTCGATCGCTGCGGAGCCGCCGCTGCGACTGCCGTGGAATGCCTCCAGCGAATGGCGCAAATCCCTGAGCGGCTGATTTACCAGCAGGCTCTTTTTTATCCCGTCGCGGGTCGGGCCGGTGTAGCGCACGCGATAGAGCTTCGAAGCGGTGTTTCGGCCGCCAACGACGAAATACATGTGCCCGTCCGGTCCGAAGCGCATGGCCGCAATATTCAAAGGCGTGCCGTTGAGGAACTCTTTCTTGGTCCCGGTATAGCTCGAGCCGCTCTCTTCCATATCGACCGTGTAAATGGTCCCAAAGGTCCAATCGCAGCAGAACAGTTTGTCCTGATATGCATCGGGGAAATTGGAGTGATGGCCAAAGCTGAGCGCGGTCGGCGACCCCGGTCCGATGTTTATTACCGCGCCATTGCTGTCGGCGAAATACTCCGGCCACTTCGCTGAGCCCGCCCGCGAGCCGAACTCGCTGGCCGAGGTGACGTGGTTGACCCGCGTCGGCCGATACCACGGGCTGCCGACGTCAAACTCGAGGTCGGAGTCGTAGGTGAACAATTCCCCCTCACGATTGATCGCGACATCGACAGAGTTGCGCAGGCCGGAGGCGATCATCGTCCAGTCCTTGCCGTCGGGCGAGATCCTGCAGATCCAGCCGCAGGGCGCCTTGATGCCAACGGCATGGCCCTGCGGGTCAGGCATAGACGGCAGCAGCGAGTCCTCCTGCCAGACAGGTGGCTGCAGGCTCGGCACGCCCGGCGGCACCCGCGAATGGTCGCCGGAGACCAGATACAGGCCCTTGCCGTCCCCGGTCTTGATGATGGAGTGGGCGGAGTGTTCATAGCCCATCTCTAATGGCTTGAGGAGCGTGAACTCGTCATAGGTGTCGTCGCCATCGGTGTCACGTATCCGATAGAAGCCCTTCATCGACGACATGTATAGACTGTCGAAGGCGTAGAGAAAACCCAGGGCACCACCGACGGTGCGCTTTCCCCATTTGATAGGGAGATAGGGAAAACCCTTGAGGCTCTCGACGCTGAGCTTCGAGCCGGGATCCCCTTCCCTGGCCAAAGTAACCCGGAAGACGCCCTGACTATCCTGATCCGAAACGATGATCCGGCCTTTGGGGTCGAAAGCCATCGCCACCCACGAGCCCTGCGAGGCAGGGACGGAGTAGAGAAGTTCCGCGTCGAAGCCATCTGGCAGGGTGATCTGCGTGTCAGGGTCGAGGACGTAATTACCGTCGCCGGCTCTGGCCTGGCCGGCGATGGTCGAGAGGAGTATCAGAGCGGCAAGTTTTTTCATCAGGGTCATTGTCATTGGTGAGATGGCGGTTTCAAGTTCCATGCGGAATGGGGTAGCGTGAGGGTGTCCAGGAATGCCGTTTCCACTTCCCTTAGCCATCGTTGATCCTCGGAGTTGGTGGTGTTTTATCCGGTGCGGCACCGGACAAGAGCCGGAGTTGGAGGCCGTTGGTGATGGCGGCCCCGGCCGCCGCCTCGCCGGGTGTGCCGTAGTCGTCGTATGGGGCGAGGTTGAACTCCCGGGTGGTTCCGCTGGCGGTGAATGTTCCAATGGTGAATTGTCCGGATGCGCCCGACACCGGCTCGTGAGCAGGGCTTACGGTATAAATCGTGCCGTGACTGAGGGCAAGCGAACGCCTTCCGACGGTACTTGCAGTTCGCTGAAGCCGGCGTTCTCCGGGATTCGGGTCTGGGGAAAATCAGGGAGGCCCCGGAGTCACCATTTGAAGAGAGTGTGGCCCGCGCCATCCAGGGACTTGGTCTTGCCCTTCATTTTCACGCCGGCGGGTGCAGCTTCACGGGCTCTGACCGGCGGCCGCTGGACTTGATATTGAGCATCTCAACGAAGACGGAGAAGGCCATGGCAAAATAGACATAGCCTTTCGGAACATGAACGTGCGCCGCCTCCGCGATGAGGTTGGTGCCGATGAGAATAAGAAAAGCGAGTGCCAGCATTTTCACTGACGGATGGCGCTCGACGAAATTGCTGACGGGATTGATGGCCACCACCATGATGATCGTGCTCAGGAGGACGGCGATGACCATAATCGGCGTCGCGCCGTGGATGCCTTTCGTCATGCCCACGGCGGTGATGATGCTGTCGAGGCTGAAGAGGATGTTCATGAGCATGATTTGCATCATCACGGCACCGAGGCCCGCGGCGGAGCGCAGCGCGTGGTCGCCTTTCTGGCCATCTCCCTCACCTTCCAGTTTGTGGTGAATTTCCCGCACCGCCTGAACCAGCAGGAACAGCCCGCCGATGAGCAGCACGAGATCCTGTCCGGTGAGTGCCAGATAGCCTTCGCGGGCCGGATGCGCCGCATCAGCGTGAGTATCAACGCCCTGTTCGAACGGCCACGGAATACTGAAGAGCGGCTGCTGCATGGAGAGGATCAGCCCCAGCAGCAGCAGAAAAATGAGCCGCGGGATGACGGCGAGCAGGAGGCCCTTCTTCCGTGCGGCGGCCCGCTGTTCGGCGGGCAGCTTGCCAGTGAGGATGGAGATGAAGACGATGTTGTCCACGCCGAGGACTACTTCGAGGGCCACAAGGGTGAGCAGGGAGATCCATGCGCCGCTGTGTGAGACCCACGACCAGTCGGAGAGTTGTGTGAAGATGTCCATCGGAGGGGGCTGGGTGGTGATCAGTGATTAGTAATCAGTAATCGGTTATCGGTTATCGTTGCTCGTTGACTGAGGGCCGGGCACCTCAGGAGAAGAACCGTTTCGCCTTCTTGAAGAACGACTCCGCCATCGGCTCGTTCTGCTCGCCGCAGGAGTCGCTGAAGCCTTTGAGTTTCTCTTTCTGCTCGGCGTTGAGATTCGTGGGGACTTCGACCTGGACGCGGACGAGGAGGTCGCCTTTGGCAGTGCTGTTCAGGCGGGGCATGCCTTTGCCGCGGAGGCGGAAGGCGGTGGCGCTCTGGGTGCCGGCGGGCACTTTGAGGGAGGCTTTGCCGTCGAGTGTCGGCACCATGAGTTCTCCGCCGAGTGCGGCTTTGGAGAAGCTGACGGGCACTTCGCAGTAGAGGTCATCGTCCTCGCGTTCGAATACCTCGTGGGGCCGGACGCCGATAACCACATAGAGGTCGCCGGCCGGTCCCCCGCGGAATCCGGCGTCACCGTTGCCGCTGGAGCGGAGGCGCGCGCCTTCTGTGATTCCGGGTGGGATGCGGAGTTTGATGCGTCCGGTTTTCTCCATGCGGCCCTGGCCGCGGCAATCGGAACAGGGATTGGAAATGATCTGACCACTGCCGCCGCAGTCCGGGCAGGCCTGCTGCACCTGGAAGAATCCGCGGCTGGAGATGACCTGGCCGGCACCTCCGCAGGTAGGGCATGCCTTCACGCCGCCGGGTTTGCTGCTGCCGGTGCCGCTGCACTTTTCGCAGCCCTGGGCACGCTCCAGTTCCACCTGCTTCTCCACACCCCGGGCCGCCTCCTCCAGCGTAATCTGCAAATTATACTGCAGGTCACTGCCGCGCATCGCTCCCGAACGGTCGCGCTGCCGTCCGCCGCCGAAGAACTCCTCGAAGATACTCCCGGCCCCGCCCCCGCCGCCCCCGCCGGCACCGCCGAAGACTTCGCGGAAAATATCGAACGGGTCGTGGAACCCGCCCCGTCCGCCGCCCCCGCCGCCGGCCTGAAATGCCGCATGGCCGTGCCGGTCGTAGGCGGCCCGTTTGTTTTCGTCGCTGAGCACGTCGTAGGCTTCGCCCAGTTCCTTGAATTTGTCCTCCGCCGCCTTGTCGCCGGGATTTTTGTCCGGGTGATATTTTACCGCGAGCTTGCGATAGGCCTTTTTCATGTCGTCCGCACTCACGCCGCGTTCAACGCCGAGCACTTCGTAATAATCCCGTTTGGCTGCCATCTTGGTTCGGTGTCAGGAAAAAGTTGGAAATCGTTTCACTTGGCGGCTTTCTGCGGTCCGCTGCTGAGCACGACGGATGCCGGACGCAGCAGGCGATCACGCAGCCGGTAACCTTTGCGGGTTTGATAGATGACTGCGCCCTCGGGGACGTCGTCGCTCGGCTGCAGGGTCATGGCTTCATGCAGGTTCGGGTCGAACACGCCCGCGATGCTCACTTCCTCCACTCCCTGATCCCTCAGGAAATCCTGCACCTGTTTTAACACCATGCTCAGTCCGATGTAAATGTTCGATTTCCCGCTCTCCGCCTTCGCCGCGGTGAGGCCATATTCGAAATTGTCGAGAATCGGCAGCAGCGACTCCAGCAGCCCCGCATTGGCGAACCGTGCAGTATCCTGCATCTCGCGGGCCATTCGTTTGCGGTAGTTGTCCAGTTCGGCGGCGGTGCGCATCGCCACTTCTTTCCAATGCGCCGCCTCCATCAGAGCCCGATTGAGCGGATCGTCACCAGCAGGATCCCCGGCCTGATCTTCGTCGAGGAAAGGCTCTTCGGCAGCGGTGACGGATTGGGGTTCGGGCATGGGAGGCTTGTCGGTCATTCTGTGTTAGCGTAAATTTCCCCGGATCGGAGGAGCGCGGATCATAGACGCCCCCTGCGGGTGCTCAACCTGTTTTCGGGTCTGCGGAAAAGACCCGGATGACGCCTGGCTTCGGCCTTCAACCCGCTTCCTCATCGGCGGGAACGGTTGGAAACACCACCGGCTCATAAATCTTCCCCAGCGCCAATTCATCACGCCGGGATAGTAAAACCGCACATGGGTCGCCGGAAGAAACACCTACGGAAACTGGAAGTCCACCCGCACCCGGTAGTATTCGCGGATGCCGGGAGACATGGAGAAACGGAATTCCAGTTCCGGGCCTTCGGCGGCGACGGGCGGGCCTTCGTCCGTCCACGCCTCAAGGTCAGTGGACTTTTGGAGGACGTAGCGGCGGGCAGTGGAGGCAGAAATGCGGAGGAATCGCATTTTGCGGGAAGGTGTCAGGCTGAGGATGCGCAGATGGCTGGCGCGATCGAGCGGATCGGTGTCGGCGAGGAATTCCTCGCGGTTGGTGACGCCGTCGGCGTCGGGGTCGGCACCGGCATCGGGAGTGGCAAAGTCGAGGCCGCGGGCACGCTCCCAGGAATCAGCCATGAGATCACCGTCGAAGTCTTCGGCGCTGACGTTGAGTGTGACGCGGCCGCCGGGCCCGGCAGTGGCGACGAGTTCGCAGTCGAAGCTGGCGTCGTTGCTGACGTTGAGGTTTTGATGCAGCTCGACGGCGAGGACATTGGTGCCGTCAGTAAGGGCGGCGAGGTGCGCGGCGGTGAGGGCGAATTCATTCCACGCGGCTTCGAGTTCGCCCTCAACGGGCAGGATGGCACCGTCTTCGTAAGCGGCGCCCGGGGAAAGATTGTCGCGCGCAATTTCCACGCCGTTGAGGAAGACAGCCGCGCCGTCGTCGCGCATCAGGCGCAGTTTGAGCGACTGGAGCATGGCCTTCGGCAGCGGAAGGGCGAACGATTTGCGGAAGTAAGTAGTGACCGGCGGGGTGGTCAGAAAGTAGGTGAGCTTTGTTGTTTCCGGGCGGTCATCGAGCGTGTTGTCGTCGCCATAGCCAATCTCCGCCGCACCGCCGGACCATGCGCCGTCGGAGAATGCCGCCGCGCGCCATGCGGTGCCCTGGTCGCTGCCGTTGTCGAGGTATTTCCACGTCGCGCCGGCGGCGATGAGTTTCAGCGCGGCATTCTCCGTGCCACCGTCGCTGACACGATAGAGGAAGGAATCGCTGCCGGTGAAGCCGGGAGTGGGCGTGTAGGTGAACGCGCCATCCGGCTGGAGCGTGAGCTGCCCGTGTGCGGGCGGCGTGTGGACGGAGACGGTGAGGCCGGTGGAATCAATGTCGCTGTCATTCGCGAGCACGCCGGTAAGGCCGGTATCACGCCGGAGTTTGAGATCGAAACTGACGTCCGCGGGGTCCACCTGCTGAAGGGAGAAAAAATCGGTGAGGGAAAACTGATGCACCTCCACGGCGATGACATTGCGCCCTTCCAGCAGAAGCTCCGGCGGTGCCGTGGCCGGAAAGAACTGCGTCTCCGCGGCATTGGGAATGCGCGAGTCGGCCAGGGTGGCATGGGTCGCGGCCGGCGCGAGATTTTGCCGCGCGATCTCGATCCCGTTGAGATAAACGGCCGCACCGTCGTCGCGCAGGAGATCGAGTGTCAGGTTGCGGGTGCTGTTCACGTCGGTGACGGTGAACTCTCTGCGAAAGTAAGCCGTGGGGCGCGCGGCGCTGCCTTTGATATTCGTGGCCTCCGGGCGATTCCCGCCGAGGAGGCCGCTGTCTCCATAGCCGAGTTCCGCGGGGCCGGACTGCCACGCGGAGTCGCTGTATCCCCATGCGCGCCATGCAGTGCCCGGATCGGCTCCGGTGTGATGATATTTCCAGGTCGAGCCCTGAGTGATGAGTTGCTGCGTCGTCTGCGTGCCGGCAGCGGAAACGGTGAGCGCCGTGCCCGCCCTGACAAGGTAGCTGTCCGCTGCGGCGACCGGCGCATCGTTCACCGGGGTGATAGTGAGGCTCACCGTGGCCGGGGCGCTGGCTTCCACGGCGGCGAGCGGTGCGGGGGCATTGGCGCGAATGGTGCCGCTGATGGTGAAGCTCAGGCTCGTGGTCGCGTCCACGGCGACGGTGCCGCGGAAGTTGATCTGCATTTCCAGCCTGACATTGCCGCCGCTGGCGGAGAGCTTGCCGTTGAACGGCATGGTGACCGGCGGGAAATCCAGCGGCAGCGGTGCCGGCGGCAGGACCGGCCCCAGTTGCTCCGTGCCTTTCACCGTACCGTTGCCGGCGAGGCTGAACGTGCTGCCATCGGTATCGAAGCCGCCGTTCGCCCGCACGGTCGTCGTCGGCCCGGCGGCGTCCATGCTCAGCGCGAGGGCATTGGCCGCGGCATCAAACTGCACGCCGCCGAGGCAGGTATTGAGGATGGGAATGCAGCCGACGCCGAGTTTCAGACTAATGGCATCCGACAGCACCGCATCCATGTCCATCACACGCACCACACTGAATGGCGCGCCATGCGGCGCGATGGCCGCGGCGAGCGTGCCGGTGACATTCGATGTTGAGGAGTCGCTGGATATGCCGGGCACGCCCTGAAACGTGATCCGCAGCGTCGCACCCACGGTGAGCGTGCTGTTCGGTTCATCAATGGTGAACGCCGTGACCGGACGGTCGCCAAAGACCTGATAGGTAAAACTGTCCGCTCCGCTGAAATTCGCCGCCGGCGCGTACGTGAACGCGCCATCCGGCGAGAGGGTCACCGTTCCGTGCGCCGGCGACGTCACCAGCCCTGCGGCCGGCTCCGTCGCCGTGCCCGCTGTGTCGTTGGCGCGCAATCCATTCGCCGCCGTCCTGACGATAGCCGCATCTTCCGCCGTGCTGAACGCATCATCCGTTGCCACGGGCAACGTGGCGCGCACCATCGTCGTGAGCAGCGGAAGGAACAGGGTAAAGCAGCGGAAATTCATTTTCGCAAACTACCGGCCCCGGGCAGCCGCCGTCAACTTGTGTGTTGCGCTGCGCCGTTCCAGAAACAATGGTGCAACTCCGGCCACCCCTGCCGCGAAGAAGTGGCATCCATGTTCAACCACTGAACTCATGAAAACGCCACTCACTTCGTTCATCCGCCCGCTGGTTCTTGCTGCTCTGGCACTAGCCTCCGCCGCGCCGGCCCGGGCTCAGTTGTTTCAGAATCTTCAGTCGCTCACGAGAACGATTCCGGTGGGCACCGGGACAACGAATTCTGATGGCAAACGTCTTGACGGGCCGCGCTGGATTTGCACAGGGGATTTCGATAACGACAACAAGGCCGACCTCGCCGTTTGCCATCTCGATGGCGGCATCACGGTGCTCTATGGCAACGGCAACGGCACGTTTACACGGCAGTTGCTGGTGAGCGGCACGGGCAGCCTGCGTGCTATCGTGGCCGCGGATTTCAATGCGGACGGACGCGACGATCTCGCGGCGGCGGCACCCTACGACGCGAAAGTGCCGGTGCTGCTTTCCACGCCCGGCCGCACTTGGGCTGCGCCGCAGTTCCTGACGAGTTTTGGCAACGCCAGGAACATCGCCAGCGGCGACTTTGACGGCGACGGCATCGTGGACCTTGCGGCGGCCGGGCCGGATGAATGGATCGGAGACGCCGCGAATTTGCCAGGCCAGCCGAAGAGCGGCGTCGTGCATTTCCGCGGGACCGGCGGCGGGAATTTTTCGCGTCCCGGCGTAGTTCCGGAAGTGGGCACCACGTATGACAGAAACGGGCGGCTTTCGCCGGTGTATTCACTCCAGGCATTCCGGCGGCCCGGCGAAACCAAAGACCGGCTTGGCGTGACGCATGAGAACAGCTCCTCGATTTACCTGCTGGAAGCCGCCGGCACCGGCAAACTGGAACTGACACAGACGCTCAACTGGTGGGGCGGCGGCACCCACGCCACTTCGCCCTATAACGTGGACTCGCTGCGCATCGGCACCGTTTTTGCACCGGCGGCGACCGGACAGATGGACTTGATAGGAGTGATGCAGGCCGGGTGACTGTTCGAAACGCGGCGAGGTCTCGCCGGCACGCAGGTTTTTGATATGACGCTAGTGGAAACCTTCCATGTGAACGGGGAGCCGCGCGATGCGGAACTGGCAGACATGGACGGCGACGGCTGGCTGGATGTCATCGTCGCCATTCGTGACGCGGACAAGATCCAGGCCTATCGCAACGACCACGGCAAGCTGATCCTGTTGGCGGAGATGACCGTCGGGAAGAGCCCGCGTGAGTTGACCACGGCGGACTTCAATGGTGACGGCTGTCCTGACGTTGCTGTCGTGAACCGGCAAAGTTTTGACGTTTC
>JANNVM010000768.1:0-5174 GCA_031414455.1 Verrucomicrobiota bacterium | reverse complement strand
CTTACATGTCGAACCGCTTCACCGACGATGCGATGCTCGACATGGGCCAGATCGCGCCGCACGGGCGCTTCGTCCACGTTTATCTCAATGGCCTCTACTGGGGCCAGTACGACCTGCGGGAGCGCTGGAACGGAGCCATGCTTGCGGAATATTTCGGCGGAGTTAAGGAGGACTACGAGGCCATCAACGCCAATAATGGAGGGGACGAGTTCCTCACCGGCACGGTTTTCGACGGCACCGGCCAGTATTGGAACGAGACGCAGTCCCGCCTCGCCGGAGTGAAGCCTTTTTCCAACGCCCGCAGTCATATCGACATGGCAAATGTCTTCGACTTCATGCTGCTCTGGGTGAGCGGGAATTCCGAGAGTGAATTTCGCAGCGCGGGATCCGTGCCGCGCGGAGTGCCCTTCAAGTTCTTCATGAAGGATGCGGACGGCTTCCTGCGTCCCCCTGGCCGTGGTGTGACCCACAACGGGCCGCTCAACGTGATGACGAGGCTCCGGACTGAAGGCGACCCCGATTACAAGACACTCCTGGCGGATCGTATCCACAAGCACTTCTTCAATGGCGGTGCCCTCACACCCGCGAAAAACATCGCCCGCCTCCAGAACCGCGTCACCGAATCGCAACTGAGCTTCCTCTCAGAGTCCGCCCGGTGGAATTTCCGCACGCCGGCCACCTGGCAGGCGTTCCAGACGGATCTCATCAACAACCAGTTTCCATCGCTGACCAACACGATGATCTCGCGCTTTGTGACTGCCGGGATGTATCCCTCGACCGTCGCTCCCTCCTTCAGCCAGCACGGCGGCACGGTGGCACCAGGCTTTCAACTCACCATCACCGCGCCCTCCGGCACGATCTATTACACCCTGGACGGCAGCGACCCGCGCCTCGCCGCCGTTCCCGTCCCCCAGGATCCGCCCGTGACCATCCTGGTCGAAGCCGCCCCGAAGAAGGCTTATGTTCCCACCACGGCAATAGACCGCTTCATCGATGCGACTGGCAAGGCGTGGAATACGCTCGGCTACAACGACAGCACCTGGATTGCCGGAACCGGCGGCGTCGGTTTCGAGGGTGGCACGGGATTTGAGAGTTACTTCGGCATCGATGTGAAGTCCGCCATGCAGAACCTCCGCTCGTCGTGCCTGATCCGCGTGCCCTTCACGATTGCTCCCGGTGCCTTAACGGGCAAAAGCGGGGCCGAACTCCGGGTCCGTTACGACGATGGCTACGTCGCCTACCTCAATGGCACGGAAATCGCCCGCAAGAACTTCACCGGCACCCCGAACGGCGACTCCTTCGCAAATGCCGCTAATCCCGACACCGCGGCCATCCTCCTTGAGCCCGTCAATGTCTCGTTCGGTCCACTGCAAGAAGGAGAAAACGTCCTCGCGATCCACGGCCTGAACCAAACGATCGGCTCGTCGGACTTCCTCATCTCCGCGGACCTGCGGATCACATCGGCCCCCGGCTCGGGAGGTGCGCTCTCCCCCACGGCCATCGCCTACACGGGTGCCGTGCCTATCAACGCCCGGACCATGGTGCGCTCCCGCGTCCTTGGCGGCGGCAACTGGTCGGCCCTGAACGAGGCAACCTTCGTTCAGAATCTGAACGGACTGGTCGTTTCCGAATTCATGTACAATCCTTCGCCCGCCACTGCTGCGGAAATCACCGCAGGATTTGGCAACAGCGAGGACTTCGAATTCCTCGAGTTGCTGAATACCAGCCCGGGAACGCTGGATCTGACTGGCGTTCGTTTCGTGGACGGCATCCAGTTCGATTTCACCTCCGCGGCAAATAAGTCGCTTTCAGCGGGCGGACGCGTGCTTGTCGTGGCGAACAGCGCCGCCTTCGCAGTCCGCCATGGCCCGGGCCTCCCGGTCGCCGGGCAGTACACCGGCAAGTTGAAGGACGAGGGCGAGCGCCTTTCCTGCGTAGATGCCCTCAATCAGGTGATTCGTGAATTCATCTACGACAACGTCGCGCCGTGGCCCACCGCCGCCGCCGGTCAGGGCGCGTCCCTCGTGCTCGTCAATCCCGGCAGTGTGCCCAACCACTCCGCTCCGGCGAGTTGGACGGCGGGCCTCTTAGGCGGGACGCCGGGCCTCCCGGAGCCCGTGCCCCAGACCTTCGCCCAGTGGGCGGCGGCAAACGGCGGTGTCGATCCGAAAGCAGATGACGACTTCGACGGCCTCGACGGCCTCCTTGAATTCTTCACCGGTGGCAACCCGCTTGCTCCATCGCAGGCACTCCTCCCCGTCGCCTCCCTTATCAACGGCCATCTCGCACTGACCTACCGGCGGAACTCTTTCGCGGTTGGCCCCACCGAACAGGTCGAAATCTCGTCAGACCTTGGGACATGGACAAGCGGCGGGACGGTGGAATTCGCAGGCACGGTCAATAACGGCGACGGCACCGTTTCGACGACCTGGCGCAGCGTGGCACCCCTCCCTGCCACCGCCCGTCAATTCATCCGTCTCCGCGTCACTCTCGTCCAATGACGCCCGGGGCACTTTCCGGAAATAAAGGTCTATCTTGCCGGGCTTACGCTGCAGTGATCAATTCGCACGCGCTCCGGCCAACTGCTGATCCAGCCATGGCGAAACTTTCTCCACCCAGCGTGCCGCGTGTTCACGCAGGCCGGGACCGCTGAAGTGAACACCCTTGCCGCCGCTGTCGCGGAGGTCACCTTTCAACGCATCGCTGTCGGGGCCTTCAAGCGCGATGCCATCCTTCCACAGCGACGCCTGGGCCGCGCGGATATCCGGCGAAGCTTCATCGCCCGGCACATGATAGCTGACCTGCGCCACAAACCACGGCGCGTCCCAGCCGGCTTCACGGCGCGACTCGCGGATGACTCTCTCCATAAATTCGCGGTAAAGGTTCCCGGGCAGCGTTCGCGTTGCGTCCTGCTGATTGGCGTCGCTCTCGCCCTGATGCCACAGCACGGCACGAAAGCCGCGGGGACCGGCCTTTTTCAGGCGCTGAACGAAGCTCGCAAACGCCTCGCCTTTACTCTCCCATTCACCGCCAGGCAGCTTTTGCACGCGACTCTCAATCGTCGGGGGATGAGGAAAGCGCGCGCCCTTTGGCAACCACTCGCGCACACTCGTCGCGCCGATGCCGCAGGCGATGAATCCCACCGGCACGCCGAAGCGCCGCGCTATCGCATCGCCAAAGGGCGGGAGGAAACTTCCGCCGCCGCCGCTCGCGCCGGCCTGGGGATCGTTGCCAGGCTGCCAGGTTTTCCCGTCGAAGGTCGTGACCATTCCCGTTCCGGCGGCCTGTTTCTCCTCACCGTGATTGGCAGAGTTCGACTGTCCTGCCACCACGAACACCTCGCCCACCCCCACGTGCCCGACCGCCGCATCCGCGATGATCCTGCCGCCGCCCGAAGCCCGCACTTCCACCCGGTACCAGCCTCCTGCCGGGGCCTCCAGCACAGCCTCGAACGCCGGCTCCTGGAGCGATACCGTCAACCGCTGCCACTCGCCGTCTTTTTTGTCAGTGCTGATCCGGGCCTCGATCACATCCGTTTTGACACCGGCGGGAGCGAGCGATCCGGCGATGAGAATGCGGCCTTTGTCGCGGGTGAATCTCTGCACGACCTGACGCTCAAGCGGCGACGAAAGTGTGATCGTCGCGGAGTGGGCGGACCGCTTCGCCTGCGCCAGCACGAAGTCCACGAGTTCCTGACACTGGAAAAACCCATCCCACATGTTGTGCCCCTGACCGGCCGGGATGACGAGTTGCATGCGGCCGCCGAGCGCCTCGTAGCGTTTGCGCATTTCGCCGGAGTTCGCCTCCAGCGGGACGACCTTGTCGCTGTCGCCGTGGATGGCAAAAAGCGGCACGTCCGCTTTGGCCAGCGCCGCCAGCCGGTCGATGGGATTATGCTCCGACAGTCGCGCCGACAGTTCCTCCGTGGTCATGCGAAAAGCGCCGCTGGCATTCGCCAGTCCCGGATAGCTGGCGAGGTTGCACACCGGATAGATGCCCGCAAACCCGGCAATCTTGTCCGCATTCTCGGCCGCCCACGCGAGGGTCATCAGGCCGCCCCGGCTGCGTCCGAGCATCACGGCCCTTGGCGCAAAGCCGCGATTCCCCGTCAGCTCTGCGTGGAAGGCCGAGTAGAGCGCCCGCCCGTCAGGGCTGCCAAACGATTCTCCGACATCGATGCCCGCGATGGCGATCCCGGCATGAAGGAAGCGTTGAAACATCCATTTCTCTTCGGCACCGGGCAGGCCAGGCAGCGCCGGGGCATACCAAACCCACGGCAGCAGCCCCGCTGCCGGTTTTGCTTCCGGCAGAATCACAAAAGCCGTCCGCTCCTGCACCAGGAAGGCCTCGCCCGGAACCGGCAGGGCCTTCTGCGGCGCTTCGGCTGCGACGGCGGAGAAAAGTGCGGGCAGCAAAACGGCGGCGATGGTGGCGATGCGGTGCATGATGTTGCACGGGTTGACGCGTTTCCCCGCCCCTGCAATCGGCGTGCGCGCTGTTGTAATTTGGTTGGGACTGGATGGACTGATAAACCCAGTTATGGCCACTGGCTTGTTCACGGCGGATTGGTTCACGGTCACCAGCTTATGATAACTGGCGACCGCGGTGTCGCCACGGCCTGTATTTTGGGCATCGAACCAGCGTGCTCTGATCTCGGTGGTCGTGTTGAAGGAAAGCGCCTTCGTGCAGGCCGGCGAAGCCGGCAGTGGCGTGGAGCCATCAAGTGTATAGCGGACCGTGCCACTGTTCATCGTGGAGGCGATGACCACGGACACCGTGCCGTCAAACCAGTTACTTTCCGGCAGCAGGCCTTCAGCCTTCAGAGTAAGAGGCACGAAGGTATAGGGCTGGGACCAGGTCGATGCGACGGGGTTGCCCTTTTCATCGAAGAGCCGCGCTTTGATGGTGAAATTATCGACGATCGGAATCCCCTCCACGCAAGGCCGCGACTGCAAGGTGGGTTCGGTGCCGTCCGTGGTGAATCGAACGGTGCCCAGCGCGGGCCAGGCCGGGAGCGTCAGTGTGGTCGGAACGGTAATTTGCCGCTGCATCAGCCCTTCTTCGTTCAAAGGGCGGTGCACGATGGCAAATCCATAGAGCAATCGATCAAGAACGTTGTCGCCTGCTTCCCTCCGGCGCGAAAAGGTCTGAAGATTGATCACGGTGTCCGGCCC
>JANNVM010000767.1:0-3320 GCA_031414455.1 Verrucomicrobiota bacterium | reverse complement strand
GTCTTCATCAGCATCGTTTTCCGGTGCTTTTTTGCAGTTTGCCCGCGTTTTTCCTAAAAATCATTTAAATTATAATTTTGAGTCTTGCATTTGAGTTTATTTATGTAAATTATAGAACATATTTGCTATACCTATGAAAATAATCAAAAAAGCTGGTTTGTCGTTTAATCGTTCAGGTTTCTCTCTTATTGAATTTCTGACGGCGGTTGCAATTATTTCCACTGTTGGCGCGGGTGCGGTCGTTTCGTTTACAAATGTGGCGGGAAAAGCGGAGCAGACGAAATTGCGACATGATGTGGCCCTCCTCAATCAATCCATTCGCACATACGTGGCCAATGGAGGGAAGTTTGTTGCGGCGGATTTGGCGGGCCCGGATACAATTCTTGCGAAGCTGAAGAAGCGGGCGACTGAAGAATCGGGAAAGCAATTTGCCGGGCTGCGCGAGGGCATGATTGACAGTCGTTTGGCCTGCGAGTTGCAGACAGATGGAGACGCTGCCTCCGATGGGGAGCGTGCCCGTTTCGTAGGCGATCCGGCTAATCCTCGTTTCGTTATAGAGGATTCCGGAGAGCCTGGTGTCAGCCGGTTTGTCCTTGATGAGAACCTTGCCAGCCATGACTTCGGAACCGAAGAACGCAGGGGAACGAACCAACTGGCGGCAGTGGATCCCTGGGTCTGGGACTATGATTCAGAAGCAGTGCCCACCCGGCGGCCCGGCATCGCGCCGTTAGCTTACACGAACACGGCGACGGCGGCGGCGGCGAATTCCGGAAACGCGCTGCCCCTTAATCCTCCGGTTTTTTCGATTGGTGGAGATTGCTTTCCCCTCCTTCAATTCGACCTCCCGCTCACGTTCTCGAACCCGAACCGGCACCAGACGTCTTCGATCCATTACTCGATCAATGGCGGTTCGTTCAAACCCTACACCGGCGGAGCGGTCCCGGTGGTTCCGGGGATGACCGTTTCGGCTTATTGCAGTTCCAACGATCCGGACGACTGGGAGGACAGCCGCGCGGTATGGAATGAATACACGGCCAATATTGTCCCCCTCAGTCTGGCCATTGCGGTGCCGCAAACTTTGGTGACCTACGTGGAAGCCGGCGGGGCCATGCTTCCGGGATCGGTGCCTCCGCCGCCTCCCGCAGTGCGGCCGGAGCTTTCGGTGACCAATTTGGACCTGATCCCCGCTTCCTATCAAAATAGCAGCAGCTTCACGGTTCAGTGGACGTATGACGGCACGGAACCCTTTTCTTCCAATACTGCGGTAACGGGAGCGGCCTTCACGAACGGGTTTCAAACCCAGCCGGTGGATATTAGTCTCTCAAGATGGAAAAAGTCCACATCGCTCCACC
The DNA here is from genome assembly GCA_031414455.1 of Verrucomicrobiota bacterium. Lineage (GTDB taxonomy): Bacteria > Verrucomicrobiota > Verrucomicrobiia > Verrucomicrobiales > V1-33 > V1-33. The sequence goes on along the minus strand of JANNVM010000767.1, from coordinate 1,968 downwards.
TCAAGGCAATTGCGCGGAGTTTGAAGCCGGCGGCGCTCGGTCATTCCGCCGTCGCCGCGGGAATGCTTACGACCCGGCCGATGGCGCTGCGGGAAGCCGTTCTGACAGCATTGACTGGGGGGCATCTCGTGGGAATCGCACCCACAACGTCTTTTGGAGACACTCCCGCCGGATTCCGCATTTTTTTCACCACAGACGGCACGGAGCCGGCGGAAGCCAATGGCGCACCGGTCAACGGGACACTCTACACGGGACCGGTTAATATGCCTCCGCGGCTGTTCATTTCCGCAGATCTCAAAGCCAAAGTGTTTGGGCCCGAAGGTTATGAGCGCTGGTTCACCCCCAGTGCCACAGCCACCCTCACCAAGCCTTCCCTGGCGAGCACCAGCGCGGCCTATGCCTTCCTCCTGGAGTATCATAACGCCGGATTTTGCCCCTATACATGGAGTGTGCTGGGGCCCACCTCAAATGTGTCAGGTGCCCAGGCAACGATTAATGGAACGATCGCGGTCGGGCCCGGGGCCACTCTGGATTTCGACAAGATGACTTACCGCGGTATCATCGCCACCGACCCGCTGGGACTGGTCACGGGACCAGCGCATACCGCGGTCGCCAACATCGCGCCACTGAAGGTAGCGGCTCTGGCCCTCAATCAATCCGCGATGGCCCTGACCCCGACTCAAACGCTCGGTGAAATCATTTCCTCCACGGTCATTACCGCGTCGGCACCGGATGGGATGAACATCGTCAACATTCAGAGGATCAAGCTCGCGGCCTCTGATACCCTGACGTTCACTGGCGGTCCGAAAGATTTCTTCATCGTGAATGTCATTGATTCACTGGAACTCACCGGCGGCTCCCTGATTAAAATCGCGGGCTCGCTTGCGCTGAACCGTGTGCTCATCAACAGCCCCAATGCAAAGGCAGTGAAACTCACCGGCGGTGCGGGCATTATGCCGGTCACGTTCCTCGCTCCGCTGAGCAACGTCACCATCGGCGGAAGCAGCACCTACACCGGGAACATCCTTTCCGGGCCTGGCAGCGGTCTGAATGGCAACCCGATTCTGGTTGGTGGATCCCCATTTGGTGAGTGTGACAATTGCTGCGATTGATGCCGGGGGAGGGGCGGGGGAGCGTCCGGCTCGCAATCAAAATGCCGATTTGATGCTGCGTGAAGGTAATTCTTGCACACCAAAGGAATGTCGTAGGATAAAGGCAGTGAGGCTGCTGCCGGCCTCATATTGCTGAGCCGCCGCCGTGCGTGAGCGGTCAGCGATAACATCGTGTCTGTCCGAAAACCCGGCAAGTAATTGCCGGGTTTTCCATACCTCCGCTTCCAACCATGAAATTCCCGCTGTTCTCCTCCCGCCGATTGTGGTGTGCCGCTCTCGCCCTTTTGTCCGCTGCTGTTCCGGCCCGTGCCGCGGTGCTGCCCGCACCGGCCATCACGACATCGGCGGCCCCGTTCAACGCTTCTTTTGTCGCCACCAGGCTCTTCGATAATTTGGAGACGACGGAATACGCCTCGGCGACGCTGGGGGCGGGCGCAGCCTATTCCACGACGGCGGGGACGTGGATCCAGATGGATTTTGGTGCTCCCGTCACCATGGACAGGATGCTGCTGATGACGCGGGCGAACACGGCCGATATCATCGGCAACTACCGACTCGTGCTGAGCAATGATGCGACCTTCGATGCCAGCGATACGGTCTTCACCATGACCGGCGCGGGATCGAACCTCGCGGCTCCGGTGAAGTCCTTCACGCAGACGACCGCGCGATATGCGCGCTGGGAGGTGGCCACTTCCATTGGCTCATCGCAAAACCTCGGCGGCGCGGAGATGCGGTTTCTCAATGCTCCGGCCGGCAGTGCGCTTATCACGCCGGTGACGGCCTACAATTCGGCCACGCAGTTCAACGCCACCTATGCGCGCGCCAATGCGGTGAACGGCAATGCCGGTCGCGGTGG
>JANNVM010000766.1:0-4526 GCA_031414455.1 Verrucomicrobiota bacterium | reverse complement strand
GACGGCGGGCCTGCTGTCCGAGTCGGTATGGAATCTGGTATCCTCTCCCAAAGATCAGCGGCCTTACAATTTCATCCCGGCGCCTGGCTTCCAGGGATTTCTGCGGCAGTTGCGCGACTGGTCCGCACTGCGGGCACAGGTAAAGATTTTGGAACACAAGCCGCGCGAGAAATCATCCGGTATTCTCAGCGCACTCTTGAGCGGAAAGCCCGTGAAACTCGGGCCTGCACCCAAAGACCGTAAGCGGGATTTCGTGGCTTGCCTCACGGTGGAGCTTGAGCGGGAGATCGCCGGCCCGCGGTTAGGGGACTATTGGAGGGCACTGATACAGAAGCCGGCCCGCGCTGTCTGGAAGGATTACAGGGACAGCCTCCCCGCCGCCAAGCGCACAAGGGTCGCCTACCCGGCGCACGCCCTGCGGACCCTCAAGACGGCACTGCGTGCGTCTCTGCAACGGAACTTCTGATCTCTGCGAAGTCTTTTCACTGCCACTGTGCGGAGAACGACCGCATTCTAATCAAGTGCCGGCGGCGCAAGCTGATGAACAGTGAGGCACAACCAAACCTAACATGATACCAGGCTCACTCAAACAGAACTCCGCGGCCCCTGAGACTGTCACCATTGACACCATCGCCCGCGCTCACAGCGTCTCCAAACGAACGGTCACGAATTGGTTAAAACGCCGCATCATTCCCGCCATCAGAATCGGCCGCGTGCTGCGCTTCGATCCCGCGAAGGTGAAGGCCGCACTGGAGAAATTTGAACAGCAGGAAGTCACGCGCGAGAGGCCGGTGATCCCTCACCAATGAAAAAGCCGGGGAGACTTTCGCCCCGCCCGGCCCTGTTTCAGCAGGCCGACAAGATAGGCGAAAAACGACCCGGCGCAACCATCGAGCGCCATGAATGACCACGCACAGAGCGGCAAAGAGTCGCGCCGCTACTTCACGCAAATTCCCAACATCGTCTTCCACCTCGGGCTTTCCGTCTATGCCTTCGCCCTGTATGCGGCCATCAAGCGGGCAGCAGGCGAGAAAGGTAAGTGCATCAAGAACACCGACACGCTGCACACCGATGCCGGCATGAGCACCGGTATGGTGAGCAAGGCCAAGCAGCAGCTCGTGCTCCCGCGGCCAGAGCAGGGCGGCAGGGCGCTCATCACCATCAAGAAGGTGCCCGTTCGTGGGAAAAAGGCCCGCGATCACATCACCGCCACGGACATCTGGGACGTGAATGAGCGCACGAGAGGCGGCAACGACCGCAAGGCGCTGTGCAGTGACCCATCAAACAGCGGCTCCCCGTCACTTGAGCCGGATCAAGATCGTAATTGCAGTGCGTTGCATCGTAATTGCAAACTCGCGTGCGCCACGCGTGGTGATCCGAACAGCGTTCACCAGATGAACGATCCAGTTCACCCCATGAACGGCTCCTGTTCACCGGATGAAATAGAGAACAACCAACCAGAAGAAAATCCGAGAGAAGAAAAACACAGAGAGGTACACATTCCGGTGGAGAGCGTCCGTTCTCATTTTTCTTCTTCCAGAAGATGTAGCTTGGAGGAAGCCCATGCCTACGCGCATGAGCATCAGCTTCCCCTCTCCCCTGAGATGGTTGAGAAGTGGTGGCTGGGAATGGAGGCATACGGTTGGCAACTCCCCAACAAGGAAGGACAGATGGATCCAGTGCGAAATTGGCCCGCGGCACTGCGGGGCTCTGTGATTTGGCTGCCGGATGCCGTCACCGGACGCTATCTGTCCCCTCGGAAACGTGAAGCACGCAAAGCCAAGGGCACAAGAGCCTGCTCGCCGATGGAAAAATGGGCGGAAACCATCGTCAGGACCTATCCGGGGAAGGGATACTGTGCTGGCCCCAGGTAGGCCGTGCTCAAACTATTGGAGGCCGGCACGTTAGCGCCTGACAAACTGCTGGAGATCGTCAGCACCTTTGCAGACCGTTACATGAGCTTGCCTTCCGCCGAACGCCGGTGGTGCCCTCAGAAGTATGCGTTTTTCCTCCACGACCGCTGGCAAGATAACCCGAACAGACATCCGTGGGTGGTCACCATTCCTTCACGGCGAAGGTGAAGGCCGGCCAAAAAGAAGGCGCGCCCGCGGAGGAATGGGAGGTTGAGAGAGCGACGGCACGCGGCACAGTGCGTCACTGTCATGAATACTCGCCGCCGCTTTCCATTCGCCACTTGGACGCTTTTCACACTGGCCGCCGCGCCGCTACCATTGCGGGCGGAACTGTTTTCGTGGGGCTACAATGTAGTTGGCGAATTGGGCGACGCCACGACCGTGCAGCGAAATGAGCCCGTCGCCGTTGTCGCGAACGGGGCGCTGGCAGGGAAGACCGTCACAGCCGTTGCCGCAGGCGAAAGTTTCAGCCTCGCCCTGACTGCCGATGGCAAGCTGTTCGCATGGGGTTCCAATGGTGACGGCCAAATCGGTGATGGGACAGGTCCATCCGCGGAAGGAAAACTAACACCCGTTGCGGTGCTCACTGATGGTGGCCTCGGCGGCAAGACTATCGTCGCTATCGCCGCAGGTTCGTCGCACAGTCTGGCACTGACTTCTGATGGAGAGTTATTCGCATGGGGCGGTAGCGGGAACGGTCAACGCGGAGACGGAACGCGGGGAGGCGGTTCGCCATTTCCGGGGCCGGTCAATGCCTACGGCGCGCTCGCCGGGCGCAGGATTGTTGCCATCGCCGCTGCCCGCGCACACAGCCTCGCACTAACGGCAGACGGGCAAGTATTCGCATGGGGCGATAACGACAGCGGCCAATTGGGCGACGGCACAGAAACGGACCGCACTTCGCCCGCGCAAGTTATAATGACCGGTGCTTTGGCTGGAAAGACTGTCACCGCGATCGCTGCGGGCCAGGTGCATAGTTTCGCCCTCACTTCCGACGGCAAACTTTTCGCATGGGGTGCCAACGGCCGCGGCAACCTTGGCGATGGCACCACCACCAACCGGCACTCGCCCGTGGCGGTACGCATGGACGGCCCTTTGGGTGATAAAATCATCGCATCTGTTTTCACCGCATCGGGCGGAGATCCTGGCCGTGAACATTCGCTGGCCCTCACATCAGACGGCTTGTTGCTTGCATGAGGGGACAACTCCTACGGGCAACTCGGGGACGGCACTACCACCACACGCCTTCAGCCGGTAGTGGTGAACACCGGCGGGGCGCTGACTGGCAAGAAGATCATTGCGGCCCACGCTGGTTTTGCGCGCAGCATGGTAATCACCGATGGCGGCCAGGTATTTGGATGGGGCTATAACGCAAATGGTCAACTTGGAGACGGCACCACCACCGTCCGCAGCGTGCCGGTAGCGGTGAACTCATCTGGCGTGCTGGCGGGCAAGGCTGTCACCGCCCTCGCTTCCAGCACCAATCACTGTTTGGCCCTCGCCGGAGGCCCGGCGGACATCGCCATCGAGCAACCCGCAGGCGTGGACCTGCCGGATGGCGCCGCGAGCGTGAATTTCGGGACAGTGCTGACGGGCGCATCCGGCAGCCGCAGCTTCACCGTGCGAAACAAGGGAGCCGAAGCACTCACCGGGCTGGGCATCACGTTCGTTGGGGCCGCCTCCGCAGATTTCAGCGTCACGACCAGCCCATCCGCACCGCTCGCATTTGGAGCCGCTACGACATTCACCGTCCGCTTCGCGCCGACATCCGCCGGCACAAAAACCGCAGCGCTTCACGTCGCCAGTAACGATGCGGACGAAAACCCATTCGACATCACCCTAACGGGCACCGCTCTTGCACCCGGTGCCGATGCAGACGGCGACGGAGTGACCAACGCGGCAGAAGTGAACCTTGCTACGCTGGGCTTTGATCCGCTCACCGACAACACGGCACTGCGCACCCTTTTGCACAACAACGCCGCCGGGATGGGCCTCTACCGCGCCGCCGACATAGGCACGCTGGCGCTGGGCGAACCCGTATTGGAGCGCAACGCCGGCACCGGCAACTTCGTCCTGCGGCTCGGCATCGAGCAATCCGCCGGCCTCACCAACTGGACGGCGCTGCCCGGCACCGTGGATTTTACCATAACCCCGGCCGGCCCGGCCCCGCAGTTCTTCCGCGTGCTGGGCCGGAAGCCGTGAGTTTGGGGGCGCGGAGCGGCTTGCCGTGCCGGGCACTTCAAAACTGAATCTGATAGCGCCGCCCCTTGTTGTCCTGCCCCTGACCGTGGCCCTTTGGAATGAGCCCCGGCTTGATGTCCAGATAGATTTCGATCACCGTTCCCTTGTCCCCGCGGAGAATGCCCCGCGCCGTCGCGCTGTCAGGAGCGGAAAACGTCTGCACCGTCCCCGTCGTCATAACCATTTGCCCGCTCATGGTCCGGCTCATGCCGTTCACTGTGCCGAAACTGCTGCCCCCGCCGTGCGCCGTCCCCGTGTATTGCCCCGTGAAGGTTTCGCCGCTCTGCGGATCGCTCGCCGTGAGCGCGCCCGTTCCATAACTTGTTTGGATCCCAAACGGCCACTGAGCGCCATTATCCAGCCGGTACATCG
>JANNVM010000765.1:0-3398 GCA_031414455.1 Verrucomicrobiota bacterium | reverse complement strand
TCGCGGATGACCCGCCGCATCTCGTCGAACCCCGCCTTCATCAGGGTTTCGGGGTCGAAGGGCGTGTGCCCGACCAGCAGTTCGTAAAGCAGGACGCCGAGCGAGTAGATGTCGCTGCGGGTATCAATATCCAGCCCGCTCATCTCCGCCTGCTCGGGCGACATGTAGAGCGGCGTGCCGATCATCTGCTCGAACTGGGTGTAGATGGTGAGGTCGGTGAGCCGCTGCTGCTGCGTGGCTTTGGCGACGCCGAAATCGATCACCTTCGGAACCGGCACGCCGTCGTGCAGTGTGACGAGGATGTTCGAGGGTTTCAGATCGCGATGGATGATGCCCTTTTGGTGCGCGTGCTGCACGGCGTGGCAGACGGCGATGAAGAGCCGGAGCCGCTCCGCGGTCGGGAGGTTCGCCTGGTCGCAGTACTTCGTGAGCTTGATGCCGCGGACCAGTTCCATGACGAAGTAGGGCCGACCGAACGAAGTCGCACCGGCATCGAGCACCTTCGCGATGTTGGGGTGATCCATCATCGCGAGTGCCTGGCGTTCCTGCTCGAAGCGGGCGATGACTTCCTTGGTATCCATGCCCAGCTTGATGATTTTCAGGGCGACGCGCCGGCGCACCGGCTTCTCCTGCTCGGCGACCCAAACGGTGCCGAACCCGCCCTCGCCGATCTGCTCGCGCAGCGTGTAGTTCCCGATCTGGTCGCCCGGGTTCTCCGGCTTGAACTGCGCCCGTTTTGCCTCCACTTCCGTTGTGATCGTGCGGTCGGCCGCCCGCTGCATGAACCCATCATCGTCGAGCGAGGCCAGCAGTTTCTCCACCGCGGCACGGACGGCGGGATGGCCTTCGCAGGCGGCGTCGAGACAGGCCGCGCGCTCGTGCGGCGGCAGTGCCGCAGCGGCCTGGAAGATTTCCTTTTCGTTCACTGGCTGGGGAGGGTTGGACGTGGGCATGGTTCCCTCTCATGCGTAAAGGAGCGGCAAAAAGTCCGAAAAACTGCTACGAATCCGCGGTGATTCTGCGGTGGAGCCATCCGCGGGCGAATTCCCAGTCCCGTTTGGCTGAAGTCGTAGAGGTGCCCATGAGGTCGGCCACTTCATCGAACGTCAGGCCGACGAAATAGCGCAGTTTCACCAGCTCCGCCAGTTGCGGATGCACTGCCGCGAGTTGATCGAGCGCTTCATGCACCGCGAGGACCTCGTCCTCATTGCCCACGGGCGCGGCGATCTCGATCTCATCAATGTCAACGTGTTCGGTTCTGCCGCCGCCCTTTCCGGACAGTCTGCGCCGGGCCCGGTCCACGAGAATTTGCCGCATCGCCGAGGCGGCCGCGCCGAAGAAATGCGCACGGTTGGAAAAAACTCCATCGCCGAGGCGCAGCCACGCTTCATGCACGAGTGCGGTGGCCTGCAGTGTGTGCCCCTCCCGCTCACGGGCCATCCTGCCTGCCGCCAGTTGATGCAATTCTGAATAAACGAGCGGGGCGAGTTCAGCCGCGGCAACGGAGTCGCCCTGCTGGAGGCGCTGAAGGAGAACGGTGACTTCGGTCATGAAATCAGCCTATAAGTTTTTTGAAAGGAGTCGAGTTTCTGTCAGCAGGAATTTGCGGAGTGGGATCGGCATCGGTAGCGGAGGGGCACGGGCCTGCGGACCAACGCCGGTTCAGAGGGATCGGGCCGGAAATGGCCGGCCGTTGGCGGCCTGCCCGGAGGGAAAGGCCGCACCACTTTCTTTGCATTCCCGGTTTTAGGCTGACGCCTTTCATTCTTGCGCGAACCGTTTTGCCAAAGAAAAAAAAGCCTGCCTGAGAACTAGGCAGGCTTGTAATCATTGGGTCATTGAAGGCCCAACTCAGGGAAGCAGCACCGAGTTGATCACATGAATGATTCCGTTCGAGGCGGAGTTGTCGGTGGCGGCGATGCCGGCGGCCGCGAGCGTGTCCCGGGAGAGGATCATTCCGTTCAGCATTTCGTAGCGAGGCGCGGCGAGGACTGAGCGGCTGTTACGGCGCCCCTCTGTCACGTGATAGAGGAGGATGTTGGAGAGAACCTCCACGTCCATCGCCTGGATTTTCGAAATCGCATCCGCTTCATCTGTCGCTTCGAGCGCCGCGATAAAGGCCTCGTCCGTCGGAGCAAACACGGTATATTGACCGCTCCCGTTGAGCAAGTCTGCGAGGCCGGCGGAAACCACCGCCGCCTGGAGGACGTCAAATTTTCCGTCATCCGCAAGGACGATCTGGACGATGGTTTGTTTGCCGGGCTTGGCGGCGGCAGCCCAGGCTGGTTTTCCTTTGGCGAAGGCTGAACCGGAGAGAACGAACAGGGTGGAGACAGTGATGAGGTGAAGGATCTTTTTCATTGGTTGATTTATGTTAAGAGTTTAATTGGTTTGTTTGTGGCAATGCTGCTTTTAGGCCGGCATTGAACACAAAACGCCCCGAAACCGGATGCGGACGCAAAAAAAATCGGGAGCGGAGCGCATGGTGTGGACGGGCTCACCTTGCGGGGGAATGACCTTGGTTGGACATTCTTTTGTCGCCCGCTTTTTCCCAGCATCCTCCGGCTTCTACCATGATCCAGCCCGTTGTTCCCCGATAATCGAACCTCCACTGAGGCTTACCATCGATTCCCTTCACTTCCCGCATTCTGATCTCCTCAGGTGAGCGGAAAACGAAAAAAGTCAGCGCTGTTCGGCAAAGGACAGAGTACTCGGAAAGGTCGGACGACGGCGTTGGAGAAGGATCGTTCCAACTCTTATCCTGGAGAAACACGACGGGCATTGAGGATCGAACAGCAGCGATTGAGCTTCGGACGTCCGATTCGTCCGCGATGAATAATGTTTCGGCCATAGAGTGCGTCCATTGAACTTCTGGAACCGGTAAGGTGCGTCCGCAGTCACTGAGCCCGGCGGGCGAGCACTTCAAGGGGATGCACGGTGACGGCGTGGCGGCTGTCGAGGCCCTGGTTTTTCAAAGATGTGCTGGAGGAGTTTCTTCGCCGTGTGCTCGCTGGTATCGAGGATGACTTCGCTTTCGGCGTTGGATTTTTCCCGGGCGATCCAGAGCACGACCTCGGCTTCGCATGGAGTGAGGGCGAGGGCTTCGAACGGTGAGGGAGAGGAAAACTCCGGGACATATTCACCGGCGGGACGCAGAGCTTCGCGTTCGAAGCGGGCGGCGATGGCGGCGAGGACTTCGGAGGCGCTGGCAGGTTTGGTGAGGTAATCGTCGGCCCCGAGATTCATGCCGGCGCGGAGATCGCTGCGGTCGCTGCGTGCTGTCAGGAAAATGAAGGGGGGGGCGGCTGTGGCACCATTGGCCCGCACGGCCTGGAGCACCCCGTGGCCGTCGGTGCCAGGCATGGTGATATCGCACACGATCAGGTCCGGCTGCTCTT
>JANNVM010000764.1:0-2795 GCA_031414455.1 Verrucomicrobiota bacterium | reverse complement strand
GCGATGCCGGCACTTTCTCCACCCTCACACTTCCCGCACTCACCGCCGGCCTCGCATGGGACACTTCGGAACTGTACACCACCGGCACCCTCAGCGTCGTGCCCTCCGGCCTGACCTTTGCCCAATGGGCCACCGCCAGCGGCATCCCCGGCGCTACCCCCACCGGCGACCACGATGCTGACGGTTTCGACAACGCTGCCGAATTCGCCCTCGGCCTCTTCCCGCCGCAGCCCGGCACCGTGCTGCCGGACGGCGGCTTCTTCAACTACAACGACGGCGCGAGCCTCCGCCTCCTCTTCACCCGCCAGCTCGACCGCACCGGCGTCACGTTAGTCGTGCAAGCCAGCAGTGATCTCGTGGTGTGGCAGGACCTCGCCGCCAGCATCAACAGCGCCCCGTTCACCGGCCCTGGCTTCGTCTCTGAAAACCGCGCCCATCCCCTCACCGATCCCGGGCTGGTGGAAGTGCGCGACATTCTGAACACCAGCGCCACCCCGCGCCGGCAGATGCGCGTGCAGGTGACGCTGGCTCCGTGATTGCCGTTCGGTGTCCACCCTTCAGGGTGCAGGGGCGGGTGCAACCAGCTCCGCGACGCGCACCCTGAAGGGTGGACACCAAGCGCGGCGGGCCTCCGTTCCACGCCAAGCCTCCGTCAACACCCCGCGTCCATGAACTTCTCATTTTGGGTCCACAGCCGAAAGCAGATCCCGCAAGATACCGGAAAGAACAGCCGGGAAATACCGGAAAGACTTTCTGGACCTTTCCCCTGACACCGGCGCATCATTCCGCCTTCGCCATCCACCGATGCCTGCCATGATTCCCCGCCGCCGTTGCCGCCCCATCCCCGCCACCGTTCTAGCCGCACTCCTCGCCACCACGCCGGCCTCCGCCGCCACATGGACGTGGACCGGCGCCTCCGGCAACAACAGTTGGAACAACAGCGGGAACTGGAGCCCGGCCTCGCCGCCGGCGAACGATGGCACGGCGGACATCATTTTCGGGGCGACGCCCCGGCTGACTCCGGATCTCACCCTCCCCTGGAACGTCAACTCGGTCACGTTCAACAACACCGCGGGCGAGTTCGATCTCTTCTCGACCCCCGGCAATACCCTCACGATCGGCGCGGGCGGGATCACCAACAACGACACGGAAACCCAGGACTTCGGCCACGCGCTGACGCTCAGCGAGGCGCAGACGTGGAGTGCGGCCAGCGGTGTTCTCACCATTAGCGGCGACGTCAACAACGGCGGCAACCTGCTCACGATCGACGCGTCGTTTATAAAGGGCGTGTACTTTTATCAGACGCTGTCCGGTAGCGGAGGTCTGACCAAGGTCGGCCCGGGCATCCTGGTCTTCCAGGGCGCGGTCGCGAATACCTATGCTGGCACGACTACGGTCAATGCCGGGCGAATGGATCTGCGAATTACCGGTGGGGCTACGGCGATTACCGCAGACCTCGACATCGGCGACAGCGTGGGGACAGACATCGACGTTGTGAATAATTTCTACCACAACCAGATCGCCGACAGCGCGAGCGTGAGCATGTTCTCCACGGGTTGCTGGAACTTAAGCGATGCTTTCGCCTCCAACATCTCCGAGACGATCACAAACTTGAACATCGTTTCGACCGGGATCGCCGGTGGCGGCTTGGTCACGGTCGAAGGCGGTACGCTGACGGTCCTGGGGAGCATGACCATGACGGGCGGCGAGATGAAGAGGATTAGCTCGGGTAGGCTGCTGCTCAGGGGCGACCTCACCGCCAACGCCGCCAGTGCAGGTGCCGTCATCAACAGCCTGCTCGACCTCGGTGGTGGCACGCGCACGGTCAGCGTGGACGACAGCGCCGGCATCGCGAAGGATCTGGACTTGACGGGGATCGTGATCAACGGCGGCATCCTCAAGAACGGCCCCGGCACGCTGCGGCTCGGCGTGGCGAATACGTATGCCGGCGGCACGACGCTCGACGCCGGAAAGATCTTGATCGGCCACGACTCCGCGTTCGGGACCGGACCACTGACCGGCGGCGGCGGCACCCTCCTGGCCGACGGCGCGGCGCGGACCATCGCGAATGCGCTCAACGGCAGCTTCGCGGTGGACGGCTCCTTCGACCTCACGTTGAACTCCCCGATGGCTCTCACCGGCGACCTCACGAAGAACGGCCCCGGCCTGCTCATCTTCGCGAAGGCCGGGCCATCGACGGTGCGCTGACGGTCAATGACGGGACCGTGCGTTTCGATGGCGACTTCACGGCCGGGGGAGGGCTGACTAACTCGGCCGCACTGCTCCCCGGAATACAGACGCTCACGGTCAACGGCACCGGCTTTAACAATCAGAGTTCGCTGCCGCTCGCGGGGGCCACGCTGTCGGGCAACGGGCCGGTCGTGAACGACAGCCTCATCTCGGGCTACGGCACGATCGGCGGCACGGGCGACTTTACAAACAACGCGCAGCTCACGGTGAACGGCGGCAATTTCACCATCGCCAGGGCTGGCGCGAATGCGAACGCGGGCAACGTCGCCGTGCCGACCGGGCTGCAACTGCGGCTCACCGGCGGCCCGCTCGCGAACACGGGTACGGTCGATCTCGCCGGCGGCATTGTCGCGGGCACGGCCATGTTAAGCAACAACCCCGGCGGCACCGTTAGCGGGCGCGGGTTGATCTCCGCGCCGTTCGCCAATGCCGGCGGCACGCTGCGCGTGATCGGCGGGACGATCAACGTGACCAACGCCTTCACCAGCAGCGGCGTGATCCGGCTCGCCGACGGCGCGGGGCTGGCGGGCGGCGCGATTACGAAC
>JANNVM010000763.1:0-1804 GCA_031414455.1 Verrucomicrobiota bacterium | reverse complement strand
TTTCGCCCGATGGTTCGCAGGTAGCGGTGAACCATCACTATACGGCGGACTTGATCGTATTCGATGTGGCACAAGGAAACGTATTGAAGCGCCTCCCGTTGCCCCCGCGCCACGCCATCGCCTGGAGTCCCGACGGACGCTGGTTGGCCGGGATAGGGAACACATTCCTCTTATGGGATACCACCTCATGGGAACTTGTCGCCCTCCCGGCCTTGGAACCCAACGTCGCATCGTTCACCGCAGTCGCGTTCTCCTGGCCCGAGGCGGATCGACGTTCGCGCTATCTTGCGGCCACCACGAGCAGCAGCCGCATCGCACTGATCGCAATGGCCACGCGCACCATTGTGGCCACGCTCGACGCACCGCAGGCCCGCCCGATCTACAAGCTGAGTTTTTCCCAGGACGGCCACTGGCTGGCCGCCGCCATCTCCGGCGGAGAAATTCAACTGTGGGATCTTCCCGTCATACAAGCGCGATTGCAAAGTGGTGGCTTTAGTCTCGGACGGGAGTAGTCCAGTCGGAATATCTCGTGGTGCATGTTCCGGCCGTCTGGGTTCAGCTGGCGACCTGTCAGGTGCTTTCGCGCCATGACCTGAGCTTGGCGCGCGCCAGTTGACTTCGGTCCTTTTCGGTCGCCGCGCTTTTTCTGCAACCGCCCGCCGGTTCTTCCTTATCTCAGGTTGAACCTTCGGGTCTCCACACACGGACTTGGGGCGATAACACTTATGAATCCAAAATCCATCCCGGCCGCCACACATCCGATTGACGCTGCATCGGCATCAAGCGTCGTTTCCTTCCGGTTCGCGCTGATCTTCGGTCTCATTGCCGCGCTCACCCTCCTGCTTCCACCGGGCACGAACGCCCAGGTACAAACTTACCCGTGCGAGACCGTGATGCAATTCGGCACCGGTACTTCGACGAACACGGGTGCGAAATTTCGACCGGGGAGCATCAGTCCACCCTTCGTGGGCCTGGGCACGATTTTTCCCAACGCACCCGACACCTTTGTGCTGACGGATCCGCCCGCTGCATGGCTGGCCAATCCGGCCAGCGCCGACTCGCAGTGGATCGGGCCGTCGCCGAGCACGGTTGACGACTTGGCGGGCGTTTACATTTACTACCTGCCGGTTGTCGCGCCTTGCGCCGGTGCGCGAATCACGGGGCGCTATGCGGCCAGCGACCGCGGCGCGCTGCGGCTGAACGGTGCGGCGTTGAGTTTTCCGACCCCCGCCACCGGCTGGACTGCGTGGACGCCGTTTTCCTTCAACAACCTGCTCCCCGGGCTCAACCGGCTGGAGTTTTACACCACCAACAGCACGCCGGCAGCCGGCGGCCCGGCGGGCCCGACCGGGCTGCGCGCGGAACTGACGGTCACGGCAACGTGCTGCCCGTGCATCGAACTGGCGTGTCCCCCTGACATCTTCCTGACGACATGCTCCAGCGGCGCGCCCGCGAACTTCAGCATCACCGGCACGAACCGTTGTTTCACCAATCTCAACATCACCTGTTCGCTGGCCTCGCCCGCAGGCGTTCCCGTCACTTCGGGCTTCGTGTTCCCCGTCGGCACGAACACGGTCCTCTGCAACGCCAGCGACACCGCCGGGCATCGCACCAACTGCTCCTTCCGCGTTGTGGTGACCCGGGACACCCGGCCCCCAGAGATTCGTTGCCCGCAGGACATCGTCTATCTGTGTCAGCGCGGCGGCACCAACGTGTTCTATAGCCCGACCGCCACGGACGACACGGGACCAAACCCGATCGTCACCTGCGTCCCGCCGAGCGGGAGCTTCTTCCCACTGGGGAC
>JANNVM010000762.1:0-14694 GCA_031414455.1 Verrucomicrobiota bacterium | reverse complement strand
CACCTACACGGCCTACGACGGCCGCGTCATCTTCCCGCAGTTGCTGGAGACGGAGGACTTCCTCGATTTTCACTTCCGCACGCTTCAGGGAGCGGCGGTGCAAAACAAAGGCATGGCCCTTTTCCCGCGCCGCATCGGCGGACGTTATGCCATGCTGAGCCGGCAGGACGGCGAAAATATCCGGCTGATGTATTCCGATGAAATTGACTGCTGGGAGACGTCCGAAATTCTCGTGCGCCCCACGCAGCCCTGGGAGTTCATCCAGATGGGGAATTGCGGCTCCCCCATCGAACTCGATGCCGGCTGGCTGATCCTGACGCATGGCGTCGGAGCGATGCGGAAATACTGCATCGGTGCCATGCTGCTGGATAAGGCGGATCCGTCGAAAGTCATCGGACGGCTCACCGAGCCTCTCATCAGGCCGGAACCGGAGGAACGGGAAGGTTATGTGCCTAACGTCGTCTATACCTGTGGGGGCCTTGTCCACCGCGATCACCTGCTGCTGCCCTATGCGACGTCCGACTGGTTCACGTCCTTCGGCGTCATCAAGGTGGAAGAGCTTTTGCGCGCGATGGGTTGATGCGTATAACCCGCCCAATGAACTGGCCCCGACTCTCTCAATCGCTCAGCCTCCTGGCCGCCGGTCTTGGTGCCTTATGCCTAACGGGATGGGTGCTGGAAATAGAAGCCCTCAAACGGCTCAAAGCGGAATGGGTAACCATGAAGGTGAACACGGCCGTGTGCCTCATGCTGGCGGGAATCGCCGTGGCTTTGCTCCGCAATGAACAGGGGCCCCGCTGGAAACGCCGGCTGGGTCATGCCTTCGCCGCGGTGATCATCACCGTGGCCGCGCTGACACTGGCCGAGCATGTGGGCAGGTGGGATTTCGGGATTGATCAGGCGATCTTCAACGAATCGCTGCACAGTGCCGGGCGTTCTTTTCCTGGACGCATGAATCCGGCCTCCACGGTGGTGTTTATGCTTATCGGTGCCGCCATCCTCACGCTCGACCGACGCCGCTGCGCATGGCCGCAGCTCTGCGCAACGACCGGCGGCGCGGTCACTCTGCTTATCTTCCTGTGTTACTTCTATGACGTGGAGTTGCCGCCGTGGATGATGATCTACGCATCCATCGCGCTGCACACGGTCATGGCTTTTTTGCTGTTGTGCGCGGCCATCCTGCTGGCGCGGCCGGAGCGGGGCTTTGCCGCGGTTTTTCTGGCGGACAGTGCGAGTGCCCGCATCGCCCGGCGGATGCTGCCCGCCGCACTCCTCGTTCCGGGACTGCTGGGATGGATCTTCGTGACGGGGCGAAATGCGGGCTATTACGGTAAGGGCGTCGCCGCGGCGCTCCTCGCCGCAGCGGTGACCGTGATCTTCACGGTTCTGGTGTGGTGGCTCGCGCGGGCGCTGGAGCAAGCCGCGGCGCAGCGCCGGAGCACGGAGCACCGTCTGCTGCGCAGCGAACGCGAACTGTCGGACTTCTTCGACAACGCCTCGGTGGGCCTGCACTGGGTGGGACCGGACGGCACCATCCTGCGCGTCAATGACACGGAACTCACGATGCTGGGCTACACACGCGAGGAGTATGTGGGCCGTAACATTGCCGAATTTCATGTCTCGGAGCCGGTCATCACAGACATCCTCACACGGCTGATCGCAGACGAGAAACTGGCGGATTACCCGGCGCAGTTGCGCTGCAAGGACGGCACCGTGCGGGATGTGCTCATTCACTCCAGTGTCTATTGGGAGCACGGGCAGTTCGTCCACACGCGCTGCTTCACGCGGGATGTCACCGCTTTCAAACGCGCGGAGGCCGCCCGCGACCAGCTGGCCGCCATCGTGGCCTCCTCGGAGGATGCCATTATCAGCAAGAACATGGACGGCGTGGTCACCACATGGAATGGCGGTGCGGAGCGGCTTTTCGGATATACATCCGGGGAAATGACCGGGCAGTCCATCACGCGCCTCTTTCCTGCTGACCGCACTGGTGAAGAAGACGCCATTCTGCGGCGGCTGCGCGCCGGGGAGCAGATCCCGCACTATGATACCGTGCGCCTCACCAAAGACGGGCTCTCCCTCGCGGTATCGGTCACGATTTCACCCATCCGGGATGCGGCAGGCACCGTCATCGGCGCGTCGAAAATCGCGCGCGACATCACGCGGCGGAAGCAGATTGAGGCCGAACTGCTCGCGGCGCGCGATGCCGCGGAGGCCGCCAGCCGGGCCAAGGATGAATTTCTCGCCACGCTCAGCCACGAACTGCGCACGCCGCTGACGCCAGTGCTGATGCTGGCCGCGGACATGGAGCAGTCGCCCGCGCTGTCTCCTGCGCTGCGGGAGCATTTCTCCATGATCCGCAAGAATGTGGAACTCGAGGCCCGCATCATTGACGATCTCCTGGAC
This sequence comes from Verrucomicrobiota bacterium, assembly GCA_031414455.1. Classification (GTDB taxonomy): domain Bacteria; phylum Verrucomicrobiota; class Verrucomicrobiia; order Verrucomicrobiales; family V1-33; genus V1-33. The sequence continues at coordinate 12,288 of JANNVM010000762.1, read as the reverse complement.
CTCACGCGCATCATCCGCGGTAAACTGGACCTGCGCTTTAGCACCGTCGCGGTGCATGAACTCATCGAGCACGGCCTCGCCATTCTCCGCAGCGACAGTCAGAGCAAGAATATCGTTATCACGCTCGACCTCGCTGCCGCCGCGCATCATGTGAGTGGTGATGCCGCGCGCCTCCAGCAGGTCTTCTGGAACGTACTCAAGAATGCCATCAAATTCACGCCGCCGGGAGGGCTCATCAGTATTCGCACATGGAACGGAGACGGACGCCTGCGCGTCGCCATTACCGACACCGGGCTGGGCATCACCGGGGGAGAGATGCCTCGCATCTTCACCGCCTTTGAGCAGGGCCTTGCGGTGGAGGCGGCGCGCTTCGGAGGACTGGGCCTCGGTCTTTCTATCAGCTCGCTCCTCATGCATGAGCACAGCGGCAGCATTTGGGCGGAAAGTCCCGGGCGCGATCAGGGGGCCACGTTTCATCTCGAATTTCCCGTCGTCCCCGCGACCCCTTTGGAAAACGCCGTCCCGGCGTTCCGCGCTCCCGCCGCCCGCCCCCTGCGCATTCTTCTGGTGGAGGACCATGAAGACACCCTCCGCTTGCTCCATCGCCTGATGACCGGCTGGGGCCACACCGTCACCGCGGCCAGCAATGTGACTCAGGCCCGGGAGGCCCTCACACAGGGATCGTTCGATGTGATGCTCAGCGATGTGGGCCTGCCCGACGGCACCGGCATGGACGTGGTCGCCGCTTTGCGCGCAAATTCCGCCATCCCTGCGATCGCCATGAGCGGCTATGGCATGGAAGCAGACGTCGCGCGCAGCCGGGCGGCTGGATTCAATCACCACCTCGTCAAGCCCGTCACTACCGCGACGCTCCGCACAGTGCTTGGACAAATTCAACCCGCGCCTGAAATTTGCACAGCACCGGGCAGTTGACCTTGCACGATGCACAGCGGTGCCGCCTTGCGCGCGGTGTCTCCGGGGAATTAACCGCCTGGCAGGATCTGTGCAGGGGAGGATGCATCCATCCACAGTTACAAAGTTACCCCATGAAAACCTCACTTCTGCTCCTGCCCATTCTCGGCCTCACGCTTGCCTCCTGTGACAAGCCTCAAACCGAACGGGCGAAAGACAAGGTCGCTGACAAGACGGACTACTCAGCGAACAAGCTTAAAGTCAAAGGCACGTGGAACGAAGCCAAGGGTAAGCTCAAACAGAAGTACGCTGACCTTACGGACGACGATCTTTTGTATGCTGAAGGCAAGGAGGAAGAGCTGCTGGGCCGCCTCCAAATCAAGTTGGGCAAATCGCGGCAGGAAGTAGAGAGGATTCTCGAAGACCTGTAGCAACAGCCCCGGGCCGGGATGCGACCAGCTTCCTGGCCTCAAAAAAACGGCGTCGGCCGTCTGTGGATTACAGGGATCTGCAGGCCCCCTCCGTCGGAACCAGACCGGCTCATAGTGTCCCCCGACGCTGTGAGCCGGTCTCACTTTGTACGTGTCAGCTGAGGGCCGGCCGCGGAGAAAAAGATTGCGCCCGGGGCGGTGCCTCTGCGGGGTTTTGCATGACGGAGAGTGCAACCCGCAACGGCGGGGTCCCGCGCACCGGCGGGTTGCGGTGGGCTATGCCCGGACTGCTTCCTGCGAAGTGGAAGTAAATCAATCACTCCCCATTATGAAAACCAACCCGTCCATGCTTCCTCCTCTTTTCTTCGCCGTCACCACCCTCGGCTTCTGCTGTGCCTACGGTCAGGGCACTCCCCCGCCCGCCCCCGCAGTGGGCGGCGAGAATATTCTCAAAGAGCCCAAAGAGGAGGCCGTGTCCGCCGCCACCGGTACGGTCTTTAGTCTTGAGGCCGACGCACTCAGCCTCACGACGGAGAAGTCCGCTATTCCGCTCGCCTTTATGACCACCTCCGCAACCTCCTTCGTTGATGAGGAGGAAAAGGAAGTGGCCAGAGATTTGGTGCGCAAAGGCACGGCGGCGACGGTGCATTACACCACGCTGGGTGAGAAACTGCTGGCGACAAAAGTCACCTTCACCCGCGAGGACCTGACGGGGGGAGAACCAGCGGATCCCGTGAAGGCGGAGCGTAAGCGCGCAATTCTTACAGAAACGAAGGAGATAAAGAAGGAGGAAGCCGCCCGGGCTAAAGCCGTCGCGGCGGAAGGAAACGGGACACTCATGGGCTTCGAGCAAATCCTGACTGTGCGCGCGCCGGGCGACACCACGGTGACGCAATACACCATCAACAACTCCACGCTCTCTGTGGACTCGGCCGGTAATCCTGTGCCGCCCCACGCCGTGCGCACCGGTGCCGGACTGCATGTCCAGTTCGTCGAGGATGCCGGACGCAAAATCGCCACCCGGGTGATCATTCAGACCATGCCGGCATGGGCCCGTGAAGGCCTCATCGCCGCAGAATCCGGCACCAGTGTGACACCCGGCACCAACCATCAGACAACCACCCGCACCCGAACCACCACCTCAGGCACGACGGGCAACGATCTGGCAGACGCCTTCATTTATCCGCCGATCAGTTCGCTGGCGGGCGATCCCGCCAGCGGGCCGCCCCGCATCAACACACCCCGGCTTCCTTACGATTCCGCGAACCCGACAGCCAATAATCAGGTGGATCCCAACCAGCCTAACACGATCACGCCGGGGAATAATAACAACAACCAGCCGGGCACCACCGCTCCCAATAACAACCGGTCGAATCCCGGGACTACGCAGCCGGGCAACACACAGCCAGGCAACACACAGCCAGGCACCAAACAGCCTGGCACCAAGCCTTCCGGGCCTTCCCAGCCGGGCAATAAATCCGCCCCGTCCGCTCCGTCCTCCCCCTCCTCGCCGTCGGCGGGATCCGCAACGCGCTGAGCACATTCTGAAACCATCGACCAATTTTTCACACCATGAACACTCACTCGTTGCGCAGATTCCTGCCGTTTGTGCTCGGCTGCCTCGCCGGCGCCGGACTTATATTCGCCGTCACGGAACCCGTGCCGGTCAATGCCATTTGTCCCGTCACGTCCAAACCTGTGGACTCCGGGAAGACCGTCACCTACACCAAAGACCTCCACTTTTGCTGCGACGTCTGTCAGAAGAGCTTCGAGGAAAATGCCGACGCCAAAGTGAAGGAGATCGCCGCCGTCACTCCTGAAACCACAAAGTGCCTCATGTGCAAGGAAACGGCGGACAAGGAGGTCAAAACCACTTACACGCGCGTCGTGGCCGTGAGTGACGACAAATGCATCGCGGAATTTGCGGCCACGCCTGACAAGTTCATCGTCGCTGCCGTCACCCACCCTCGGCCCGTCAATGACGTGTGCCCCATGAGCGGCGAAAAAGTGGATCCGAAATGCACCGCCGCTTATGAAAAGGAAGTCCTCTTTTGCAGCCAGGCCTGTCACGACACCTTCGACAAGGAAGCCGACAAGCACGTGGAAAAGATCGCCGCCTTCGACAAGGAGAAGGGCCTGTGCGTGATGTGTGACCACAAAGCCGATCCCGCCCACCACACGGTTTACCGCCGCACCATTGGCTTCCACACCCCCCTCCATGCCGAGGCCTTCAAGACGGCCCCTGACGCCAACATCGCGAAAGCGATCCAGGCCCCGGCCGCCACACCGGAAAAGACCGGTAAGGTGGAGTAGCACGGGGCCCGCCCATCCATCCATTCAGCAAGGAGCCCCGATTTCAACGGGCTTCACCGGCCCCGGGGCTCGCGGCATCGTTCTTTTGCTGCGGTTTCACTTGGGGAAATGACCACCGGCTCCGTCCAGCGCAGTTTGCCCCCGCCATCACCTCATGCACCGCTTCCAGGTCGTCCACCCCGTCCGCCGACAGCAGCTTGCATCGCGCGATTGCCAGGATACGTATGTAAATAGAATCCTTCCCACTGCCTCTATGACCGCTGCCGACACCCCTCCGCCCCTCCGCGTCTATACCTGTTACATAGACGGCGTGCTGCATACGCAGACGCTTCCCCATGGCGAATTGACGGCAGCGGAGTTGGAGCGGGAGTTAAACCGGCGGTTTGAGGAATGGCTGGAAATGACAGCACCAGGGGCGCACGCGGCAGGGCGGGTCAGTGGAATACAATTCGCCGATATGTCGGACTGACTTGCCGTGCAGCCTGCCGGGCTGACCAGCATGCCCTCTTTTCGATCCACCTTCATTTTGTCCGCCTGCACGGGGCCGGGGAGGGTTAAAAGCTGTGAGTAGTGCGACTTGTGCGCGATTACTCCGTCGCTGGAATTCTCTTCCTTTTTCTCCCCGGCCTTCGCGTCGATTTTCAGCGTGCGGTCGTCCACGGTGACATTGAGGTTGTCCTTCATTACCCCGGGCAGCTCCGCAGTTAAATGAAAGCCCCGCCGCGGGTGAACGCGGCGGGGCAGTGGGGTGAACTGGTGACGCCATTTCTGGAAGAGTGATCCGGCCTGCCCTGACCGGCAGACCGGAGGGATCGCATCTTCAGAGTTGGGTCGTCAGTTTCTCGATCCGCTTTCAGACATGCAGGAGGCGGGCCAGCGGGGTTTTCCGGTTTGGTCGCCTCCACGTGCCGTGCTTTCCTGCGAATTCTGCAATCCGGATCGTGCGTGATGGCCGCGGCGGTGCGTTAGTGGATTCGCGGAGCGGGCCCGGACTGAATCCGCCGGGCGAGGAACAGCGCGGAGCCGAGAAGGAACAGGGCCGCGGTGGAGGATTCGGGGACCGTGGCGCAGTTGACATTATCAATGCGGTTGTTGTCGAGGGTGACGGAGCCGTTTCGGGCGAGGGCGCTGCCATCTATGGAAGCGCCGGTATTCAGAGTAATGCTGGTAAGGGCTAGGATGTGGCCTTTAAAATCGGTGTCTGTGCCGAGAGTGGCGGAGCTGCCGACCTGCCAAAAGACATTGCACCCCACGCCGGCGGCGAACGCGGAGAAGACGGTCGAATTGGAGGCCGTGGTGAGGGTGCTGCCAATTTGGAAAACAAATTCCGCATCGGGGTTGCCCTGAAAATCGAGGGTGAGTGTGCCGGTGAGTTGCGCGGAGGTGGAGATGAAGTAAACGCCCGGCGTGAGGGTCATGCCGCCAAGATCCTGACCGGTGAGGTTTTGAGTAACGGGCAGGCCCGCGGCCGTATTGTAGGCGGTGTTGAGATCGCTCTGGGCCTGGAGGGCGACCGCATCCGCCACATGGATGACGTGCGGGGCATTAACCACCGCCGGGGGGAACCCGCTAACGGCCGTGCCCGGGTTGGTGCCGGCATGGCCTCCCGCGATCACCGTCGGTCCCGTGTTGGTAATAGCAGAGCCGGCGAGAACGGCGAAATCCCCCGCGGTGCCCAGGAGGACAGAGGCGCCCCGGGAACTCGCGCACAGGAAAGTGCAGGAGAGGGCGAAAAGAAGGGGAATGGTTTTCATGGCTGACACCCTACACTGGGGGATGCGCCCGTACCTTTAATTCCCACTACGCATACCATACGAAATGAGGGAACTATCAGGTCCACTTCATGCAGAACGCGGGAAAAATAAGGCCGGCCCGCGGGGGGGAATGCGGGCCGGCCCGTTTTTCGGCGGAGACTGGATTCCAGAAGATGAGCCCTTGGGATGCACGGCGCGTACCGGATGGGCCGCCTCATTGGTGTCCGGCGGTCGCCCGTCGCCGGTGGAAAAAAATAGCGGCCTGGACTCCCGAAGAAGTCCAAGCCGCAAGCCAACCCGGCCATACCCTGTATATGGCTGGGTCAACCAGGAGGAGCGTACCTCGAAAGCGGGATTCAAGGCAAGGGTAAGGTGGTGAAATTATGCCCGTGTGGTCCAGGCGGGGGCCGGCCAACGCAACCGGCCGGAGCTAACCACCTAATTTCACGGTCCTCGCGGCGAGCCATCCGCGGAGCTGGGCGAGGTCCAGCGGTTTGACGAGATATTCGTCAAAGCCCGCGGCTTTGGCATCAGCGAGGTCCTGGCTGTGGCCGTAGCCGCTCATGGCGATGAGAAGCGCGCCGGTTAGGGCAGGCATGGCGCGGATGCGGCGGGCGACTTCATAGCCGTCCATCCCCGGAAGGCCGATATCGAGGAGAATGACTTCGGGAAGAAACTCAGCGGCGGCGGTGATGGCTTCCGGGCCGGTGAAGGCGGTGCAGGTGATGTGACCGCGGCGGGTTTGGAGAATGGCGAGGCTGCGCGCGGAGTCGGTATTGTCGTCCACGATGAGGATGCGGCGGGAAGTTTCCGGCGGGGCAGTGGGGGGGGGCGGCGGCGGCGGCGGAGCGGCACGGAGAATAGGGAGGCGGACGATGAATTCCGCCCCATGCCCGAGCCCTTCGCTGAGGGCCTCGATGCTGCCGCCGTGAAGATTCACCAGGCGTTGCACAAGGGTGAGGCCGATGCCGAGGCCGCCGGTGGCGCGGTCGAGAGTGCGGCTGGCCTGGACGAACAGATCGAAGATGCGGGGCAGCAGTTCGGGGGCGATGCCGGTGCCGTCGTCACTCACACTGATGATGACTTCCGGCGGCTCGACGCCAGGAGCGCGCTCCGCGCGGAGCGTGATGTGGCTGCCGTCGCCGCTGTATTTGGAGGCATTGCTGAGAAGATTGACGAAGACCTGCTCCAGCCGCGTGGCATCGGCGTCGAGATGAACCGGCAGCGCGGGCATGGAGACCGCCAGTTCCTGCTGGTGGGCGGAACAGCCGGAGCGAGCGAGGCTCGTTGCGGCAGTGAGGATGGCTTCGAGGGCGACGGGCTGTTTGCGCAGCTCGATCTTTCCTTCCGTGATGCGCGAGACATCGAGGAGGTCGTCGATCATCCGGCTCATGTTTTCAATCTGCCGCACGATGATCCGCTGCGCCTGTTCACGCTCCACGTCCGTCACTCCCACGGCCTTCATGATTTCCGCGGCATTGCGCAGCGGGGCCAGGGGATTGCGCAATTCATGGGCGAGCATGGCGAGGAATTCATCCTTGCTGCGGTCCGCCCGGGCGAGGTCCACCATGCGGTCGGCCAGCGCCTCCGACATCTCCCGGCGTTCGGTGATGTCGTAAAAGGCAGTGATCGCCCCGGTCACTTCTCCCTGCTCATTTTTAAGCGGCGAAAACGTCACCGCCGCGGCGATGCGCGAGCCATTGGGGCGTTCGATCAAAACATCCACATCCTTGATGAGGATGCCCTCCTGGAGCGCGGTGCGGATGGGGCTTTCATCGTGGGGCAGGGGACGTCCATCCGCGTGGTAGAGCCGAAGGGATCCGCAGTTCTTCTCACCGCCCTCACCGCACTCCGGTTCCCGGCCCCAGAGTTCGGCGGCCCGGCGATTGTAGTTTTGCAGGGTGCCCTCGCGGTCGCAGGAAAAGATGGCGACCGGCCCGAGATCGAACAGCGCGCGAAACCGCTCATCGCTCGTCCGCAGCGCCTCCTCCGCCTCCTTGCGTGCGGTGACGTCCGTAATGTTTTCGACCACCCCCTCGGAGTTCCCCTCGTCATCGCGATCCAGCGTCTTGCGCACGAGCACGGTGATGCGCTGGCCATTGCGTTTCGTATGTACCAGCTCGCCGATCCACCGGCCGGTCCGATGCAGCACCTCGATCATTTCCTCCAGCGGCAGAGGAAACTCGGTTTTGAGCAGCTCGTGGCTGATTTGTCCCAGCGCTTCCTCCCGCGACCAGCCGTAGAGATCCGTCGCGCCCTGATTCCAGTAGCGGATGCAGCCGTCCATGTCGCGCACGATGATGGCGTCGTGGCTCAGGTCCAGCAGCCGCGCCTTTACCGCCAGATCTTCCTCCGTGTTCTTACGCTCGGTGATGTCATTAAAAACGACGGCGACTTTCCGGCTCTCCGCCTCGCCGACCCGGCAGGCATAGACATCGAACCAGCGGCCACTCAGCCCGATAGCTTCCTTCACAAAGCGGATGGATTCGCCCGTCAGGGCGACTTTGCCATAAATTTCAAACCAGTCCGCTTCGAGATCGGGGATGAGTTCGCGCACCCGTTTCCCTTTCGCTTCGAGCAATCCAGTCTGTTTCCGGAACGCCGGATTCACTTCCAGGAAGCGGTAATCCACCGGCTGTTCGTGTTCGTCAAAAATCATCTCCACGACGCAAAAGCCTTCGTCTATCGAATTGAGCAGCGTGCGATAGCGCGCTTCGCTTCTGCGGAGTGCTTCCGCGGCCTTCGTGCGTTCGGTGATGTCCGTGTAGCTGGTGAAAATGGATTCCGTGTCCCGATCCAGCACCCAGCCGCAGAGTGAGCGGACCCAGCGGCCGTCCCGCGCCTGCTGGACCACTTCGCCGTTGAAGCGGCCTTCCCGGTGCAGTTGCGCGATGATCTCCTCCTTCGGTTTGGGGAATTCCGTATGCAGCAGGGAGTGCAGGTCTTTTCCCTTCACTTCATCGAAGGTCCAGCCAAAAAGCTTCTCCGCGCCCTTGTTCCACAGTCGGATTTTGTTATCCAGATCGCGCACGATGATGGCGTCATTGCTCAGGTCAATCAGCCGCGCCTTTTCCGCCAGCTCGAGGGCGATTTGTTCCCGGGCCGCGACTTCCGCCAGAAGCTGCGCGTTCAATTTATCCGCGGCTTCCGTGAGTTCATGCTGACGGATGGACCCGAGCAGCAGCGCCTCGTTCATCGCGACCGTCGCGCTGGCCAGCGGCAGGGGCGCGCTCCCGGCCACGTTCCCACGAAGCTCCGACAAGTCGGGGAGCGGAATGACGGTGACGGGTTCTGCGATCATGATGTTTTACTGCTTCGCCTTCGGTTCCGGCGCGGTTTCCTCACGGTTGCCGACGCGCTGCGGCAGGCCGGTGGTCAGGCCTGTGTACTTCGTCTCGCGCGGGCTGATGATGACCACGCCCTGGTCCGTGATGACATATTCGCGAATGTCCTTGCTGTGATTGCCGCCGCGCATCTTGACGACGACCATCACTTTGCGGAGCTGGCCCTCGATCTCCACATACCTCATGCGGATAATGTCGTCGGTGAGGAAGGAAATGGCGTAATGGCTGAGCGACATTTCCGTGAAGGTGTCCTCCACTTCCACCGTGCTGACGATGGTGACGCCGGCGCCGGTGAGCGCGCCGATCATGCGATAGAGCGACTCGCGGAAGTCGGCGCGGAAGCCCGGCGCGAGCGCCATCTCGAAGCCGACCAGTGAATCAATCACCAGCCGCTTGGCCCCCACGCGCTCGATGGCATCGAGGATCGCGCGCATGGTTTCATCCACCGAAAGATCGAGCGGGCGCAGGTAGAGGATTTCGAGTTTGCCGGCTTTCTGCGGCCCTTTCAGATTCAAACCCAACCCGGCGGCGCGATCCGCGTAGCCCTCCGGGCGCTCCTCGAAGATGGCCATGATGCCCGGCTCTCCCTGGCGCAGTCCTTCGTGGATGAAGTGCGTGGCCAGCGCGGACTTCCCGGTGCCGGAAGGCCCGGCCACCAGCACGCTGTCGCCCTCGAGGATGCCGCCGCCGAGCATCTCGTCGAGCACCGGAATGCCGGTGGAGAGGCGCCGGGTTCGCGCCGGCAGTTCTTTTTTGCCAACGAGGCCGAGCGTGCGGGAGAACGCCTGCAAGCCCGTCTCGCTGATGCGCACCGTGTGCAGGCCGGGCACCGAACCCTGCCCGCGCAATTTGATGATCTGCAGCTTGCGCACCACGGAGTTCCGCTCGGCGACCTGGGAGAGCCAGAAGAGGCCATCGGCCACGGTGAAGATCGGATTGTCCCGCATCTCCTCGGGCACGTATTCGCCGACGAGGAACGTCGTGGCCTGCCAGCTTGTCAGGAACTGCGCGAGGCGCTGAATGAAGTTCTGCATCTCCAGCTCGTTCGCGTTGGCCACGACCTTGCGGACTACGGTGCGGAAGGAATCCACCACGACCAGGCCAGGGCTGACCTCCGTCACCTGCTGCACGATGGCTTCATACACTGCATTCAAATCCTGCGTCAGCACCACTTCGCTGAGGTTGATGAAGCGGATGGCGGTGCCGAGCATGGATTCATCGAAGAACGAATACTGCTGCTGATAGCGCAGCATCTTCAGCGCCGGCTCGCCGAGCACGGTGAAGTAGAGCGCGGGTTTCTCCATGGTGGCATTGGCGAAGACGATTTGGTGCGCCAGTGTCGTCTTCCCGCAGCCGGGCGTGCCGGCGATGATGTTAAAGGAAAACCCCGGGATGCCGCCGCCCATGATGTCATCAAGGCCGGGCACGCCGGTCGGCATTTTCCGGATCACGACTTTGCGGGGCGTGCCGGCGGATTTTTTCGGCTGGTTGCCCGGGGCCGGGGGCTTGGGTTTTTTCATGGCGTATCTCCGTTGCTGGGTTCCAAATCGTCAGGGGAAAGGTCCGGCCACACCTCGCGTAAGAGGCGCAGGGTGAGTGGTTCACCGATGAAAGCCACCAGCAGGTCCAACAGGGTGCCCACAAGGACGACACTGCCCGCAGTCATGGCCTGCGGACTCCATGGCACCTCCGTTTCACCGGTCGCCCCCAGCGAGCCGTTCGTCAATACCTGAACGCTGCGCAGCCCGGCATCCCCTTTGCGTGCTATCGTTAGCGCCCGGGAAAGGAGTGCGTGAAAACCAGTGCTGCCCATGAGTGTCGTCAGGTGCGGACGCAACTTCTCACAGACCGGAATGGCGTCAGGAACGTTACCATCGCCGGGCACCCGGCCCCGCGCGTCGCAGGCAATCAAGCGCACAGCGAAGGTCCGTAACGACGAACGCTCTGAAGCAGCGGCGACTTTGTCGGGCATGACAGGCGGGCAAACATCCTGCGCCCTTAACCGCGGCGGGGCAATGTTTCATTTGAAGTATTGGCGGTGTGGCCACCTCACCGGAGGAATGACCGGCCACCCGGGGGACCGGCAGTGCAAAATGCAGGCAGGCGTCGCGATTTGCAAGATCGCCGTGCAGAAATCCTGCGCTGGCCAGTCGTAATCTTCGGGCAACCTGCAAGTGTTAGCTGGTACAAAATGTGCAGGAGCGCTCTGCTTTTACGTCCCGTCAACCATCGTCCGACTCTCTGTTATGCCGCGCCAAAAACCAAATCTGCCCTGCGTCAGGCCCGGGTGCGGGGTGGCCAGGCATTCACCCGTCGCCGGTGTTGGAATGACAGGTCGCCGCTACGCCGTGACAGGAAACCGGAGGCGCGTCACCGAATGAGCGCGGAGGGAATCATGGGTGCGTTCCAACTGGCCGCCGCTGATCGTGATCATGCGCTCCCACTCGGCCCACTGCTGCACTTCCGGCGGGGTGTCCCGGTGCGACTCTTCCGAGGCGGGTTCCCGGACAAAAAACACGACCTCCCGCGGGTCCTCCGTGAGCCCCGTCATGAGCGGCGCTGTGTCCGCGCCGGATTTCGCCTCCAAACAGATTTCACACAGGACCGCAACCACGGCGCTGAAATCCACCGTGATGGCGGCACCACAGTCCGGTTCTTCCCATGTGACCGGCGAACCTTGCCTCAGCTTGTTGATCTGCTGGCGCCAGTTGTGAAAAAGGTCCGCTGCCGCGGCGATGCCGAGAGCCGGCTCGACAAACCGGACGGACAGCGAACCCAGACCCCGCTCCGTCACGGCGAGCTGATGGCGGATCTTCTGAAGCGTGGCGACGCACGAACGAGCGGCGGGGTCCTCAAGGAGGCAGGCGATTTCCAGATCCATCGAATAGATCATATTCCGCAAATCGTGGACGTGCCGGCGAATCACGGCACGGGCCTCGGAAGGGGGCAGATCAGATTCGTTCATACAGTGGCGGAAGTAGGTAGTGCGGTCCGCCCCGTCAAACAGGGAAGCGTCTTTAGAAAAGAAAGTTCTCAGATTCCCGACAGAGGGAATTTCGTTTCCTCCTGCCTGATTTGCTTTCACTCCCGACCGCGCCCTGTCTGAATCCGTCATCGACATCGCCATGAAAACTCTAAGCCGCTCCCGCCAGCCTTCTGCCGGCCCCCGTGTCAAAACCGCGGCATCACGGACGGTCCAGCCGGAACACCCGCCGGCGGCGGGCACTAACGGTGACGGGCCCGGCGGGGGTTTTGCGCTGGAAATTCTGGACGCGATGCTGGCCTTTCGCAGCGGGAATTTCTCCCGGGAACTTCCGTCAGGGTGGACGGGTGTGTATGGCAAGATCGCCGACGCCTTCAACGATATCGTGAATTCCAACCGGCGGCGTGCCGGCGAAACAGCCCGCATTTGCCGCGTCGTGGGGAAGGAAGGGAAATTGAAACAGCGGCTGCGGGTGACCGGTCTCGCCGGGCAGTGGGCGGACGAAGTGGATTCGCTTCGCTCGCTGCTGGACCAGCATTTCGATTGCGCGG
>JANNVM010000761.1:0-2539 GCA_031414455.1 Verrucomicrobiota bacterium | reverse complement strand
ATGCGTCGTCGCCGGCGTTTGGCAGCGGCCTCGTCTTCAGCGACAGCGGGCGCGGCGGAAGGGCCGTGGCGGTGGCTCCGACGGGGGCAGGGGACGTGACGAAGACATATCTGAAATGGACGGTGCCGCAGATCTCCGAGGGACTGTCGTCGGCGATCATCGCCGGAGACCGCGTGTGGCGCACGCACGGGCCGGACATTCTGAAGAGCTTCGATGTGAAGACCGGCGAGCGGGTTCTCAACGAACGGCTGCCTGGCGTCTCGACCTGGGCCAGTCCCATCGCGACGGCGGATGGCAGGATTTACTTTGTGAGCGCAGGAAAGTCGTATGTGGTGAAGGCAGGGGAGCCGCTCGAAGTGCTCGGCGTCAGCGAGATTGGCGAGGACAACCGGGCCAGCGCCGCCGTTAGCAATGGCAGCCTCATACTCCGCGGCGATAAATATCTTTACTGCATCCGGAGAAAATGAAGCACCGGCGGTGCATGGCGTAATTTTCCGGGTGCCATGGAGGCCCGCTGTGTGATAGATCCCACGCATGGCCTTGAAAGATTTCTTCCAGCGCGTGTCCAGCGCCCCAACCAATCCGCACCCCGCGGCGGTGGCCCGGCAATTTGATATCGCGGATCTTTATCGGGGACCGGTAACGGCAGGCGACGCGGGCAGGACGGCGAGCGACGGACCGGCGCTTGATGAGAAACTGCGGCAGGCGTATTTCTGGATCGTCAACACGGCGATCATCAGCCCGCACTACGATATAGAATTCAATGCGGAGCCGCCGCAGTCGTTTGTGGTGGGTGATTCCAAAAGCCGGCTCACCCTGCCGTCGGCGCAAAGTTATTCCAGTTACGTGCTGCTGCCGCTGCTGACATTTGCCACGCGGCGGAAGTGCCTCTTCATCGGCGGCCCCGGGCGGGGGAAAACCGCGAGCGCACTGCTGATGGGGGTGCTGGCGGGTTATCCGGTGCGCGAGGTGCGCCGGGCGATGCTTCACGGGCATCCGCAGATGACCATTGCCGACCTGCTCGGCAATCCGCTGCCGGCGGATCTTGTTGCGGCCCAGAGCATGAAAGACATTCGCATCGCATGGCGGCAGTGGTTGAGCATGCGTGTGAAGATCATTGACGAGTACAACCGCATCCCCACGCGGACCCAAAGCGCGCTGCTCACGGTGATGGGCGACAACTACGCGGAGATGTTCGACCAGATCCTCGAATGCCCCGACGCGGCGTGGTTCCTCACGGCGAACGACGATCAGGGCGGCGGCACCTATCAGGTCATCGAGGCGCTGCGCGACCGCATTGATGTCGTGGTGCAGGCGCTGGCCTTCAATCCGCGGTTCCTCTCCGATCTGCTCACGCGCATCGAGGAACGCATCCGGCCCGAGGAGGTGGTGCCGCGGCAGATCATCTTTTCCGTGGAGGAAGTGGACCGGCTGCAGGATGAGATCCTCGCGGTGGAATTTGGCGAGCCGGTGCGGCGGCGGCTGGAGTTCTTCATGAGCCAGTTCGAATTCTGCGAGGTGGCCGCGGAGCAGTTTGAGTATAAGACAAAGGACACCGCGCGGCTCGCGGGCGCGGAGTGGCATCTCATCACCGCGCGCGATACGGGGCGTGACAGGCTCAAGGATCTCGGCTGTCAGACGCGCAACGGTCTCTCTGTCCGCAGCATGATGACGATCATCCATTTTGCCAAAGCGCTCGCGTATTTCCGCGGCAATCGCGCGGTGGAGATGGAGGACTTAAGGCAGATTATCGGCTTCGTGCTGTTCGACAAACTTGCGCCGGATGCGGAGGCACCGTTCTTTGAAGCCGCGGGCAATTCCGTTTTCCGCACCGACCGTGTCGGCTGGTTGCGAAGGATGTTCGACCTGAGCTGTGCGGAGTTCGACCGGCTGAATCTGGAGCGCGAAGACCCGGTGGCGGAATTGTCGGGTGTCTTCCGGCGCGGGTTGAGTGGCGTGAGTGACCGGGAGGTGCGTGCACGACTGGTCGCCATTGAGCGGCACATCACGGAACTGACAAAGGGCCGTAAACTCTACGGCCACCTTTATGATGATCTGCTGCAGCTCAAATACCTGCACCAGCGCTACACAAATTACCTCAACTGGCTCAAAACGCAGTGAGCACCGCACCCGGCCATGCATTCACCGGCGTGCTCCGCACGTGCCGTGAGGAAATCAACGCGCGCTTTGCCGTCATGCGCCGCGAGTTCGCGGACCTTGAGGCTGAGGCTTACTTCCATTTCCTGCGCGGGAGCGGCGATGCCGTCGTGAGCGCGGTCGCGGCGACAGTTCCCGGGGCCATCGCGGAGACAGGGCAGGCAGTTTGTGAGGCCGGCATGGAACTCGTGGCCCGGAATCTGGCCGGGCCAAAAGCACCGGCCCGCTGGCTTGATGAGGCGTGGGTGCGCGTGCTCGTCCCCGCGGCGCGACTCGTCTCCGCCGGGCCGCGTCGCGTGATCGCTGCAGTGAGCAATGCCGTACATCAACTCGCTTCCACGCACGGTGCGCGGCCGGCGCAGTGGATTTCACTGATGGAGAA
>JANNVM010000760.1:0-2615 GCA_031414455.1 Verrucomicrobiota bacterium | reverse complement strand
CCCGTGCTGACCGCCGGCGCGCCCGGGCCTATCAGACCCGGCGCCGGTTCCTTGTTTGAACGCGGATCCTTGAGCCCGCGCTTGTCCGTCAGGTGAATCACCTGCTCGCCGTCGAACTCCATCTTGTCGTTCTCGTCCTTGCGGCGGTTTTGCAGGATCATGTAATCCATGCCGTCAAACACCGCGGAGAAACGATAGTAATCATCCTGCGTCCACCGCTCGAACGGATGATTGTGGCACTTGGCACATGCCAGCCGTGTGCCGAGAAAAATCTGTGCCGTCGTCTCCGCCCGCAGCGTCGGCTCGCGCAGAGCCCGATAATAATTGGCCGGCGGATTCTCATAGGTGCTGCCCAGCGCCGTCACGATCCCGCGGGCAAATTCATCCATCGGCTTGTCCCGTGCGAGGCTGTCGCGAATCCACCGGTGCATCTCCGTGGTGCCCGTGACATCCAGCACGCGTTCCTCCATGCGGAAAAGATCGGCCCATTTGATCGCCCACCATTCCGCATACTCCGGCCGTGCCAGCAGCGTCTCCACGAGCCGCGTCCGTTTGCCAGGCGACGGATCATTCACAAACGCCTCCGCTTCCGGCCGCGCCGGCGGCTGCCCGATGATGTCGAAATACACGCGGCGCAGATACGTGACGTCATCACAGAGATCGGACGGCAGCGTGCGCATCCGCTGGAGTTTGGCGAAGACATGCGTGTCTATGAAATTCGCCGGCTCCGGCGCGCTCCAGTGGAAATCAGGACGCGACGCGAGAAAGGCCACCGGCACCGGTGTTTGCAGGTGCTCGAAACGCACAATCACCGTCGTCTCGCCGCTCCGCTTCGCCGTCACGAGCCCGTCGCGATTCGCCTCCGCCAGCAGATTCGACGGTTCCCAAATCGCCCACCGCGTCACGTCCCGCGTGCTGCCGTCCGAAAATGTCGCCGTCGCCTTCAACGGCACCGCCCGCTGCGGCTCCTCCACCAGCGCCTCCGGCGGCGAAACCGTCAGCGCCGTGAGCGACGGCGTATTGTCAGGGTCCGCCGGGGCACCCGCCGCGATCCACGACCGCAGCAGCCGGTATTCCTCCGAATCCGGAGCGAACCGCCGCCCGCCCTCATGCTCGACCAGCTTCGCCGGCTTCTTCAGCAGAAAACTCGCATCCGGGTCATCCACATTGAGCCGTTTCGATTTCCTGTTTTGCGTCAGCGCCGCGAAATCCGCCTCCGCGTTCTCTCCCCGCAGCGACAGCTTCAAATTCCCCTTCCCGTTCCCGCTCCCATGACAGGCCCCCGCGTTGCACCCCATCCGGCTGAACAGCGGCATCACCTCATGCCGAAACCCCGGCACCCCGTCCGCACGCACGCCCCCCGCTGCCAGCAGAGAGACGCTTATGTAAAGTGTGCGGTGCAAAATCATGATCACGGGCAGTCCAGGTTAACGGGAGGGTTCGGCCTCCGCTTTCACCCGCGAACCGGCCCGCATCTCCGGCGGGTCACCCCACATTCACCGGCACAAGGGTCATGGTGTCGTTGCCGAAAGACTTTGCGAATCGCGCAGTGGCAGCAGCGGCAACCCCAACTCCTTCAAGAATGCATTGTGCTTGTTCGTCGCCTTCACAACTGCATCCTCGATTTTCACCATCTCGGCATTCGTCGCCCCCAGGTCGATTTCCTCCTCACCCACGGCCGTGCTGATATACCGGGAGATGTTCAGGTTGAAGTCGTTCTTCGTAATCTCATCCATCTCCACCCGGCGGGAGTAGCGGGACTCTTCCTTTCGGAATTGGTAGGTGTCGATGATCTTGGCGATGTGCTCTTCCGTCAGTTGGTTCTGGCGTTTGCCCATAACAAAATGCTCGGCGGCGTTGATGAAGAGCGCGTCGTCGGGCTTCTTGCATTTCTTGAGCACGAGGATGCAGACGGGGATGCCGGTGGAGTAGAAGAGATTGGCGGGCAGGCCGATGACGGTGTCGATGTGGCTGTCCTTGAGCAGCTTGGTGCGGATGCGTTCCTCGGCACCGCCACGGAAGAGCACGCCATGCGGCAGGATGATGGCCATCACGCCATCGTCTTTCAGGAAGTGGAAGCCGTGCAGCAGGAAGGCGAAGTCGGCGGCGGACTTCGGGGCCAGTCCGTGGCTCTTGAAGCGCACGTCGTCGGCCATGCTCTCGCTGGGGTCCCAGCGGTAGCTGAGCCGAGCGGAGCGAGACAACCGGAGCGCAGCGGAGATAGCCCCGCTACTTCCTTCAAATCAAACCGGGGCAAACTGCCGACAGGCAGCCCGAAGGGTGAACGCGGGGGCGTTCATCAACGGCGGATTGGCGACGATGGCGTCGAAGCTGGGTTTCTTCGCCGGGTTCAGCTCGCGCAGCGTGTCCCACTCGTTGGTCAGCGTGTCGCCGTGGAAGATTTCGAACTCCGTGTCCTTCACCCCGTGCAGCATGTTCATGCGAGCCAGGTTGTAGGTGGTGATGTTCGGTTTGTTGTTTCGGCGGATTCCACCCACCGCGTCTTACTGCTCGTAGGTCATGCCAAAAACGGTGTCCGTGAGCCAGCCACGGAAAGACTCGTTGTCTTGGAACTGCTTGAAGAGCTGGGCGTCGTCTTTGAACAGGGCGGTGAT
>JANNVM010000759.1:0-1502 GCA_031414455.1 Verrucomicrobiota bacterium | reverse complement strand
CTCGCCCGAATCGAAGATGCGCTTCACCGTGAGCAGCGGGGAATTGGTTTTGTCCGCCGCCATCTCGGGCGCCGTGCTGAGTAGCATCACCAAGCCCAGCCAGCAGGCAATTGAGGGAATAAGTCTTCGAGAATCTGGAGTGTTCATTTTTCGGAAAGCTGGTGAATCGTACCGTGGAGAGATCGGGTCAAGGTCGCGCCGTCGGGATCTTGAAGACTCGCCTTGAGTTCATAGCACTGCGTCGGCGCGAGCGCCGGGATGTCGAGTGTCACGGTGCGGGCGTCGGCGCTGAGGCGCGCGCCGGTGATTTCGAGCGGATGCTCGTCGTAATGATTGGAGCCGTAGTTGGCGCTGCGTTTGAGGAACCAGACTTTGAGCGCGAATGCATCGGGCTTCACGCTGGCAGGATCAATCGCGTCGCTGAACTTCACGGACAGCGTGCCCTTCGCGGCGTGGATGCCGAGTGGAACGTTCGCAGCCTTTTCGTTGCGCCGAATGCGATGAAATCCTCCCGGGGCTGCGGCGTTGCCCGCCCAGCCGAACATGCCGCAAGTGTAAAGCGCGCCATCGGCGGCGAAACGTCCGCGCATGATGCCCGTCGCGAAGCCCGGCAGCGGCAGCTCGCACACCGCGCCCTGCCACGCGCCGTCGACTTCCTCGTGCGGCACGATGTAGGCGCGACCCATGCCGTAGCTGAGATTCAGCAACGAACCGCCGAGCGAACCCCACGCGTTCTTCGGCACCCAGAGCAGCTCGGCCGGGCTGCGGTCCTTGGCGTTCGTGATCCACACCATCGGCTGCTCCATTGCGGAGTCCGACGTGTTGGTCCGGTCGGTGTAGCCGAACATGTTGCCGTAAAAGCCGCCGGGCTTCACGCGATTGATGCGGTTCTTCGGCGTCCAATGGCCTTCCTGATCGGTGACGAAGAAGGTGCCGTCGTCATTGAGGCAGACGCCGTTCGCGGCGCGAAATCCATTGGCGACGATGTCGGTGCGCTGGCCGTCGGCGCTCACGCGCAGCAGTGTGCCGTGATGCGGCACGAGCGCGGGCAGCGCGTGGCGGGCAGACTTGGCGTAGTAGAAATTTCCGGCCGCATCGGTCTGCAAACCCATCGCGAATTCGTGGAAATGCTCGGTGACCTGGTGGTCGTTGTTGAAGCTCTCGATGAAGTCGATTTCGCCGTCGCCATTGAGGTCCCGCAGCCGCGCGAGCTGGTCGCGGCAGGTGATGAAAAGATCCTCGCCGCGGAACTTCACGCCGAGCGGCTGGAAAAGGCCGCTGGCGATCCGCCGCCACGTCAGCTTCGCGGGAGCTTTCTCCATGACGCCATCCACGCGCCACACGTCGCCATTCCACATCGCGACGATGGCCGCTTTTCCATCCGGCGTGAAATCGAAACCGCCGGGGCGCATCCAGCTTTGCCACGGATTCTCCACTGGCAGCGGGAAGGTGTCGGCGATGAATGCGCCGTCCGCTTTGCCCGCCTCCGAGGTCGTCGTGAC
>JANNVM010000758.1:0-1570 GCA_031414455.1 Verrucomicrobiota bacterium | reverse complement strand
GCGCTGTTTGTCGTCGGCGGCCCGGGTCTCCAGAATACCGAGCGCGGCCTGCATCCTGGAAATGGGCGAACAGAGTTCGTGCGCGATGTCGCCGGTGAAACGCCGCTGGCCGGTGACGTAGCCGTCAAGCTGCTGCGCCATGCTGTTCACCGCCTGGGCGAGACGACCGAGTTCGTCGCTGCGGTTTTCCTTCACCCTGACATCGAACTTCCCCTGCGCCATCTGTTCAGTCGCGCGCATGGTTTCTTTCACCTTGCCGGTGATGCCGCGCACGACCGGCAACCAGAGCAGCGCGGAAAAACCAAGCGCCGCACCAATGCCGATCAGCCACGGCTTCGCATCGAAAAGCAGGCCGCCTGTGAAGATGGAACCGGTGTTGATAACATAAACAATGGGCTGACGGGGGCCCGCACCGGCAGCGCGCGGCGGAGGAACCATTATGACGGCCCAGTATTGTTCGGGATCTCCGGCCCGGGCGAGGAGCTTGCCGTACTGGCTGGGCATCAGGCTTGCCGCGGGGGGAGAAGGCCGCGGCGGACCATCGCGAAAATCCTCCGGCCCTCTGGGTTCCTCTTCCGGGCCGGAATGCGGGCCACCATCCCGCGGCGGAGGAGGCGGACGGTTGCCCTGCGGTCCTGGACCACGGGCGGCGCGAAGTATGAGGTCGTTGGTCAGGGACTCCGGCAGCGTCAGTTTCGTCCCGGCAAGGTATTCCGACGGCCCACGCAGCAGCGCCGCCCTGACACCGTGTGCGGATTCGACTTCCCGAACCAGTTCATCCCACTGCGCCTGCGGTGTCGCGGACAGTCGCTGAAACATGCGCTCGCCCTCGGCCTGGAGTTTCGCGGAGATGAAACTGCCGATGAAGGAGTCAAGCCCGTGCCGCAACTGCGCGCGCATCACGAGTCCCATCGCCACGCCGATAACGGCGACGTTCAGGAGGAACCAGAGCAGGATGCGGGCGTAGAGAGGAAGGCGCACGGGGCGGGGTTGTCGGTTTCCGTAATCAGTTATCGGTAATCGGTAATCAGTTATCGGAGATGGGACGGATTACTGATCACCGATTACTGATTACTTCATCCGGCGTCAGGATTGATCAGCATATAGCCCGCACTGCGGTAGGTGCGGATGTAGCGCGGATTCTTCGGGTCATCGCCGAGTTTGCGGCGCAGGGCGGAAACATGCACATCCACGCTGCGGTCGAACACCTCCCACTCGCGGTCGCGAATGTGTTCGAGCAGGTGGTCGCGGGAGAGAACCCGGCCCCGGGCTTTGGCGAGGCAAACGAGCAGATCGAACTCCACCGGACGCAGGGGAACTGCTTTGTCGGAGACGGTAGCCACGCGGGTGGAGGGACTGACGCGGATGTCTCCCACAAGAATGTCAGGCTCGAATCCCTCCGCCGCGGGGACCTGCACCGTGGCGCGGCGCAGCAGCGCCCGCAGACGCGCGAGCAGTTCCCGCATGGAGAAGGTCTTCGGTACATAGTCGTCGGCCCCGACTTCAAGGCCTACGATACGATCCATTTCGTCGCCGCGTCCCGTGAGCATGAGCACCGGCACCTGACTGC
>JANNVM010000757.1:0-1681 GCA_031414455.1 Verrucomicrobiota bacterium | reverse complement strand
GTGGCGGAGAATTCCTCGCGCACGGTGCCGAAGTATTTCTCGGCGTGCAGCGCACCGTCTTCGCTGACGGCAAACTTTGCGAGGAGATCGAACACGGCCTGGTCAGGATGGCCCTGGGTGCCGTAGTAGTGGACCAGTGCGCTGGCGCGGGCCTGGAGGTTTCCGCGGATGGCGTCTTCCGCTTCGCGCAGAATTTGAGAGGCGTCCGTGATTTTGATATCGGCGATGTGGCGTTTCAGCGGAAGGGCTTCCCAGTTGAGGAAGTCACCGCCGCGGTCGGTGCGGTCTTCCGCGGCCTGCCATGCGCCGAGGATGAGGCAGGCGCAGGCATTTCGCGGCTCACTGACACGCGCGAGATTGCGCCATGCATTGGCGGAGTCGCTGGCATGAACCCCGATGGAGTCGCCATGCACGCTGCCGAGCGGCTTGCCGGCAACTTCCTCGTTAGGGCGACGGCCGTGATCGCGCAGCAGCAGTTGATTGGCGGCGAGTGAGACCGCTTCGCCGACGGCGGCGGGATCATATCCGTCAGCAAGAGATTTCGCGACCGCCTCCGCGGCTTGCGCCGCACCGCTGGAAAAGATGACGCGGGCGAGTTCCTCGACCTGGGCATCGTCCATTGCTTTGGTGCCCTGCTCTTTCCGCGGCAGGCCGTGATCGGACATCACCTTTGCAAGGGTGGCAGCCGGTTTCTCCCACTCCGGCGAGCGCCAGGTTTCGGCGCGCAGACAGTAGCGGAGACTCTGGCGAAGAAGTGTCAGGGCGTGCTCGCGTCCCACGATGGGCAGCAGATCCCACGCACGATAGGGGAGGACGGTGCGGTGGACCTCCTGGTCCTGATGCACGACCGGCAGCAGCGCCTCCAGCATGGCCTCGGGTGAGGACAGCCCCGCCATGAGCGACTCGGCGGAACCCATCTGTTTATCCTTCACCAGACGACGCAGTTCCTCCGCGGCATTTTTGTCAGGCGCCAGGGGCGCGGGAGCGACGTCATGCAGCACCTCGTCTTTGCGGCCGCCCTTTTCCTGGATGCGGTTGGTGTTGCGGTAGAGGACTTTGAAAACCGGCAGCGCCGCGTGTTCCGTGGGCATGGTGCGGGCCATCTTGAGTGCCGGAGCGAGGGCCATGATGGTGTGGAAGCCGACATAGTCTTCACCGCCGAACGTGCGCGCGTTGGCGAGAGCCGCGGCGGCAATCATGCGGTCGAGAGTGACGCCCTCTTTGAGTTTGGCTGCGAGCGCCGGCTGGAGTTTCGCGACCGGGGTTTCCTGCATGAAGCACACGAGTGGTTCCATGTCTCCGAAGAGCAGTGCCTTTTGCGGTGCATCTTCGGCGAGCGCAGCGGGAGCGAGACCCAGTTCAGTAATCAGCGCCGGACCGAGTGCGGTGGCGAGCACGCCTTTTCCAAGGTGTTGCAGAAAATTGCGGCGGTTTTGTGGATCATTCATCGTTACCTCCTGGTTGAATTTACCGGCCAGCATAGTCCGCATCGGATAAAAGAACACTACGCACCTGCGCCTCCCTCAGCATACCGGATGCCCTGAGGTGGACCCGGATCTCCGGCCACAGGAACGCTAAACTAAGCTATGGTGGCGGGGTGCGGGGGAGGTGTAGTGGATCATGAGCAGGGAATCAAGGATGCAGTGGGGAGCATGAGAAGTGGCCGGGGGAGTGTGGCTCC
>JANNVM010000756.1:0-4346 GCA_031414455.1 Verrucomicrobiota bacterium | reverse complement strand
TTCAGGATGACCTCTGCCATCCTCGAGGCCAGGCCGAGCATCATCCACCGGCCGTCCGGCGACATGCGGGTATGCACCGCGCCCTCCTCCCACGGACGCATGATGCCTTTCAACTCTCCGGCCCGCAGGCTGCCGTCTTCGGTCACATCCGTCCAGCCGAGGAAGATCTCAGGCGGCTGGGCCATGACCTGATAGACGGCACCCGCACCAGGCGCGAGGCCTTTGTCAGGACGCCGGAGTTCCATGCGCCGCAGATACATGTCGTCGCGGGCGAGGCTGCCGGTGGAGTGCGAAGCCGGCGGCCCGGTGACGAGGCGGCCGGCTTTCAGATCGGACGTGACAGGCTCCCAGATCCGGACTTCGCCGTCGTCGCGCACGGAGAGCAGGCGGCGGGAATCCGGCATCCAGCACCAGTCCGGCACCGGCTTGCCTTCGCGGTCGCCCGCAGGCCAGAGTTGCCAGCGGCGCAGCGGCGCGGAGTTGGCCCGGTCTGTCAGGTCGAAGACCGCGGCGGTCACGCCTTCTTGTGCGCGCCGCGTGAAATCGAGCGTGACGAGCCAGCGACCGTCCGGACTGGCCTGCGCCACGAGCCGGTCCGTCGGCCCCACGGCAATGTAGGCGTCGCTATAGCTCTGCTGCAATCCGCCCGCGGTGGCATCCAGTCCACCCACTTTTTGCAGCACCGCCGTGAGCGCCGACGCCGCCTCCGGCAGCACGCCGGTAGGCTCCGTCATCTCGACCGATTCCACGGCGAGCAGCAACGCCCGCGGACCGTCTTCGTCCACCTGAAGCCGGGCGTCGCCCGCCAGTTTCGTGGCCGTGGCGATGCACAGCGCGTCCTCGAGCCGGTCATTCGATTTTGTCAGGGAAACCACAGCCACCTCCGCCCGCTGCCACAGAAAAACGCCCGTCATGGCACCCACGGTCAGCGCGGCATACAATGCGGCCAGCGCCGGCTCGCGCCGCGCCCACTTCACCAGCCGCTCGCGGCCTGTCACTGGACGGGCCTTGATAGGCTCCCCGCGCAGCCAGCGATCCAGTTCCGCCGCGACGTCGCCCGCCGACTGCGGACGCCGCGCCGGATTTTTCTCCATGCAGCGCCTCGCAATGGTCACGAGGTCGCCGTCGGCCCGCGACCCCGCCGGCCACGACGGCTCGTGTTCCACGATGCGCCGCATGATCTCCACAGGCCCCGGCCCGTGAAACGGCGGCATCCCGCACAGCAGTTCCCACAGCATCACACCCAGTGCCCACACATCGCTCGCCGTGCTCACCTCGCGCACTTTTCCGTCCGCCACCTCCGGCGACATATAGTGCGGCGTCCCGATGTGATCCGAAGTTTGTGTCAGGCCCGAGTCCGCATTCGTCAGCTTGGCCAGTCCGAAATCCGTCAGCCACGGCTCGCCGGCGGCATCAATGAGGATATTCCCTGGTTTCAGATCCCGGTGCAGCACCCCGCGCTGATGGGCGTGATGCACGGCCCGCGCGATCTTCCCGAGCATCGCCGCGGCCTCACCGCCCGCCATCATGCCGCCCGTTTCCTTCAACCGCTGGGCCAGACTTTGGCCTTCGATCAGTTTCATCGTGAAAAATGGCTGCCCGTCCAGTCGGCCCACCTCATAGATCGGCACGATATGCGGATGATCCAGCCCCGCCGCCGCCTCCGCCTCGAGGGTGAATCGCGCCACATCCCCTTCGTCGGCGAACGTCGAACCGCGGATCATCTTCAGCGCCACCGTCCGTTTCAACTTTCGATCCTCCGCCAGGTAGACTACCCCCATGCCGCCCGCCGCCAGTTTCTGCTTCAGTGCGTAACGCCCGAATTCCACATTTTCCTCGACCCTCCGCAGGGCCGCCTCCTCATCGTTGGCTCCTGGCCCTCCGCCATTCAGGAGAAACCCCAGCGCACAAGCCGGACAAGCGCCCCCGGAAAGCCGTTCCCCGCACTCCGGGCACTTCGCCGCCCCTCCCGAAATCCGGGAAGAAGAGGAGGTTGGGGTGGTGGAATCGGCGGCAAGGGTGGCTGGGCTGGGCGGCATTATTTTATGGTTTTCATGATAATCCTATTCAGAATAATACAATGAGACTGGAAAACCGCAATGTTTGTGATGGAAGGTGGACACATTTCCTGCCGGAGAACGATCCTTAAGGCATTCCCGACGCAGGGCCAGACGCCTGGACTCAAGGCGATTGCGCCGGCTTGTTTATTCTTTTCACCAGTCGCGCCTGCACGACGCGGGAAAGCGAGAGCGTCTGATTGTCGCTCCTGCCCGCAGGCAGCGCAGTCAGCGTTTTGATTTCCGGCAACGCTTCCGCGCCGCGCCCGGTGTGTTCGAGAGCGAGGGCGCGCAGTTCCAGAAGGGGCGCGTAGGCGGTGTCGCGTTCCGGTTTCACTTTTGTCAGGGCCTCAGTGGCGCGGTCGAGCACAATTTCCCAGGCACCCGTCGCGGCGTGAGCGCGCAGGAAGGCCATGGCCAGCCACCTGTCGTCAGGGCGGGCGCGGGTGAGGGGCTGTTCGAGTTTCAGAAAATCCGCGGCCGTGGTGCCTTCGATGCTGAGGTAATCGTCATCGAGTTCAATGCATGGACTGCCGCCGCACGGGTTCGTCACGAGCGCGGTGAAGATGCCGGCGAGTCGCCCGGATTTTTCCTCCGGTGAGCCGGGCATAGTCTCCAGATTGTCGCGGAACTGATAGAGCAGGTCGCCCGGTGTTTTATTTTCGAGCCACAGGCGCATCCGGGCCTGCGCGCTCTCCGGAAGTTCCGCGTGCCATGAAGTGAGCTCGCCCGCGCGTCCGGCGAGTCCGTGCAGCAGGATGGCAAAGTGAAGCTGGTCCGCCCGCTCGCTCCTCTGGAGAGTCAGGGTGTCTCCCGTGAGCATCTTCCGCCAGCCGTCGCAGGCTGCGGCGCGAGCGGCCTCCGTCATCCCGGACCAGCTATCAAGAAGCCGCCGATTGCACTGCTGGAGGATGGCATAGCGGGTGTTCCAAAGAGTGGTCTCGTCCACCAATGGCTGCGGCCCGAGGGAATTGAGCGCAGCAGAGAGCACCTCCACGCGGCCCGTCGTGAGGGCGCGGCTGACGAGGGCTCCGTGGATTCCGGTGTATTGGCTCCGGCAGGATTCGCTCAGCGAGGTGACGGACCTGAGCGGCACGCGTGCGGCGGCTTCCTCCAGTGCCGGCCACGCGGCGGCCGGCTCCGGTTCATGCCACTGCAAAAACAAATCCAGCACACGGTCGCGCGCCGCGGGACCGCGCCATGGAATGGAGGCGAACGCAGCCGCGAGGCCGTCGGCGCGGACGGCGTGTGGTTCGAGACCGGGGGGCAGCGGTACCGCATCATCCAGCAACGACAGGCGGGCGAGCGTTTCAAAACGCCGCACGGGATCCGTGACCGAATCCAGCACCGCGGGCAGTTGTGCCTGCAAGGCCTCATCCCACACGTTGAATGGAGCGTAGGCGTCACTCGATTCCAACACCTTCGGTTTCCTTTTCAGCAGGTCCGCCAGCCGCTGTTTCTCGCCGTGTCGTGCGAGCACCGCGACGGCGGCGAGCCCGGGGAATTTGCCCTCTGTCTCCAACAGCCGGTCCACCGTGACTGGGTCTCCGGCACCGAGGGCGAGATCCAGCAGCGCCACCTGGCCGGTGGTGATATCATAATCATTCGAGTCTCCGCGCAGCCGCGACAGCGTGGCCGGGGGCAGGAGCGATTTTGTCAGGGAATCATCGCGCAACGCCGCAGTCAGCCCCGCGAGGGCAGTCAAAACGTGTGCCTCCTGTGCCGGCGTGACCGGCATCCGTTCGGCAAGGGCCTTGTGCAACTGGCGCGCCACTTCATGCACCAGCGGCGGCTCCACCACATCAATGCCCAGGTCCACAAGTGATGCCCCGATCGCGAGTCTTAGTGGAGGCGGAAGGGATTCGTCCCGCAGCAAAGCGAGATAGTGCCGCTGCTCCCCGGGCAGCGCGGATTCATCCGTCAGGCCACGCGTTTGCGAGCCATCCCAGCGGGACAATTGGAACCGCAGAGCCATTTCCAGTTCATGCCTTAACTCCTCCTGCGGGCACTGTCCCCGTTGCGCTTCCGCCCAGCGCAGGCCGGCGGCAAAACGGCGCTCCGCCGTCAGCCAGGTGGAATTGCCTGGCAAATCATCCAGCAGCCACAGCATCACAAGGCGCGCCTCGCCTGGCTGAAGAAACGGTGCCAGCCGGTCCAGGCAGCGTTCCAGTTTTCCCTCCACGGAGTTATCGTCACTGTTCAACAGGGCCTGGCCGGAATTAACCAGTCGATTGCCGTAAACTTCCGCGGGCGGCAGACCCTCACGCAGTGCGGCGGCGAGGAGTCCCG
>JANNVM010000755.1:0-8263 GCA_031414455.1 Verrucomicrobiota bacterium | reverse complement strand
CCGGTGTTCGCCGGATGGTTTTCGCAAACGATGGTGCAGCTCTCGATGGTGTTGGTGAACGCGGTCGCCTCCTGGCCGCCGCTGATCTTGGCGGAGATGCCGATGTCGTTGTCCACGAGCTGCGAGCGGCGCACGGTGATGTTGTTGCCCAGCGCGCTGATGCCTTTGTCGAGCGCGTTGCGGATGATGCAGTCCTCAATGGTCACGGTGCCGCCGAGCAAATCCACGAGATCATCCCCGCAGTTGGCGAAGACGCTGCGCTGGAGCAGCACCGGACGCCCGCCGCTGTCGTCTATGTAAATGCAGTCCTCGTCATCCGCCGCACCGCTCTCGCGATTCGCCGGCAGCATGTCGGAGAAGAGTGAATCCTGAATGCTGATCGCGCTGGCATCCAGTTCCGGCCCCATGACGCAGCGTGAGAAGAGCGAGCGCCGCAGGGTGACGTTCGCGCTGCCGGTGTTGGTCATCGTCTTGCCCGGGCTGTCGGAGAGGATCGAATCGTCCACGGTCAGCGCGGTGCCGGCGAGACGAATGACCGGGCCCGTGGCGGTGTGTCCGCCGGCGGGTGAATGGCAGGCGCGGCTGGCGAGGCAGTATTGCAGCGAAGAGGCTGTCGCCGTCGTGAAGTTGATTTCACCCCAGCGGCTGGCCGCATTGGCGCAGGTGATGGAGATGGGTTGTGCCAGCGTGCCGGCGGCGGAAAGTGCGCCGTTTACAATGAGATCGGCACCGCCGGAGCCACCTCCGCCGAAGGCCGTGCCGGCCATGAGGATGTGGGTGCCGGGGGAAACAGTTAGCGTTGCGCCGGCGGGCACAGTGATATCACCGGTAACATTGATGACGCCGCTCCAGGTTTCGCTGCCGGCAAGCGTGCCGCTCTTGTTCGTCATCGCCGGCGTGAGACCGAGACTGGTCATTGCTTTCGTCGCATTCAGTCCGTCCACTGCGCTGGTGAGGGTGAAGCTGCCGGGATCCACCGGGCCGCCGCCGGTGCCGACCGCGGTGATCTCGCAGTTCAGCCGCATGTCATTGGCAGCCGTGTTATTGTGAACCTCAATGGCAATGGTGTTGGTGCCGTCAACGATGCTGGCGACGGGTAGCGTGAATTCGATCCAGTTTGCCTCCTGGGCCGCCGTGATGGCGTTGGTCGAGATGGTCGTCCATGCCGCGCCGGGCGTAAGTCCGTCGGCGGCGAGAGGAACTCCGTTGAACCATATAAGGACTCCGTCATCGCGTTGCACGCGAACTTTTGCCGAAGTGTACTGCGAGGGATTTGATACGGTGAACGTGTTACGCAGTGCCCAGCTGATATTCGTGAACTGGCCGCCCGGAATCGAAGTGCCCGCGGGGGCAGGGGTTTCGTTGCGAAAGAAGACCGGTACTCCGCTGGACCATCCTGACAGCGAGGTCGCCGCATCGAACCAGTTTGCCGCCGGAGCCGCCGTGTCAGCATAGTAGGACCACGTCGCCGGCGTGGCACCGGAGGGCGTCACGCTGCCGGCTGTATTGCGGCCATTGAGCAGCACGGTGTCGCCGCCGGAGGCACCGCCGCCGGCACTGACGAGCAGGCTGCCGCGACCATTGTAGAGGGTCACATTCGCGGCTCCGCCGCCGGTGCTGGCGGATGTCAGAGTCACTCCGTTGTTCGCTGTGAGAGGCACCGTCTTCGTCCACTGCGTCTTGTCCGTGGCGTTGTCGGAATTGCGATACTCCACGCCGACGAGGAACGGGATGCCAGGAATATAGCTGGCCGGCGCGGTGATCTGCAAATTCCCCGGCAGCACCGTGCCGGTGGTGCCGTCGGCATTTACCAGCGTGGGTGATCCGCCGGTGTTGATGACATCCACCGTCGCCGAGAAGACCACGCTGCCCGTGCCGTTCATGCCGGAGTAGCAGGTCACGTTCACGCGGTTAGGCCCGCGCTTGAGGAAGTTGTTGCCCGCCGTGGCGGCGAAGGTCCATGTGCCTGCGCCGGTGCGCCACTGGAGCGCCGCGGCCTGGCCGTTGAGATAAACACTCTGAACGGCGGCCACATTGAACTGGCCGGTGAACGTCGCCGCGCCGTCCGGCGTTTGCTTCATGCCTTCGATCAGCGCCGGATTGCTCGTCGTCACGCCCGCGGCGCTGAAGCTGTTCACCTGCGGAATCTGGCCGAGCACGTTCGTCCGCCGCTGCCCCACCCATGTCTTCATGGCTGCGATGGGCGGATTCACCGGCCAGCCGCCGAGGACTTCATCGAAGAGCGGATCGAGCCGGGTGTTGTTGAACACCGTATTACAAAGCTCGACGGTCTTACGATAATAGATGTGAAGGAACTCCGGCTCATTGAACATGCGCACCATGCCCGTCAGCGAACCGCCGCCACCTCCGCCCGCGACATGACTGAAGATGCTGCGCGTCAGACCATTGCCCACGCCCTGCCCGAGCGTGGTATCAAAGTCATGCGGCACGAGCACGAACCGCTGATCCACCAGCCCGCGATACATCGAAAAGTCATCCGTGCGCCCCGTGGTGATGCCGCCCTCCATGTTTCCCACCAGAGAATCGAGCGCGATGTAGGCCATCCACTGCTCCACATTGGCGCGCGCACGCACATTCGCCGCGAAGACCGCCGGCGTGGCTGCGGCATCGTTCAGTGCCTGGAAAAGCGCCGCGAGATCCGAGTAGTCGTTCTGATCCGCATTCGTCTGCTTGCGGTAGATGTCCTGATAGACCGCAGGATTCGACGAGCCGGGATATTGGAAGCGATTGCTGGCCCCCGAGCCGCCGATGTCGTGGTCATCCACGCGGTAAATGTTGCCGCCGTCGTCCGCGGGATAATGATTCGACGCCCAGTCGCCGCCGAGCGCCTCCGTGCGGGCGAACGCGCCGTAGGTGATCGCCTGCTGGAAATTGCCGACGCCTTGATTCGGCACTGCGGGGTTCAGACCATTGACGCGCAACTGCGCCGGCGCGCCATCCTGAACCGGCATCCCGCCGAGCACGAAGATGTTCGCCGAGAGAATCGCCGCGTGAGGGTAGCGGCAGTTCATCTGAAAGCTCGCGCGGCCCGCCCATTCCTCGCCGCTCACCAGCGCGAGACTGAAATGGTTCGGCGGCCCGCTGCGGCTGGAGAAGCCGCGATTCCGCACCGCGCAGCGATAGCGCGTATCCTGCCCCGTGCCGTCCGTGGCGACGAAGGTCGCGTTCATCGCGGCATCTATCTGAATGTTCTGATTGTCGTCGCCCTCGCCGATGTTGCGGAGTTCTGTCCGCTCCGCCGCCGTCATGATGAGGCGATAAACCGGCTGCGCGCCGGCGGTCCACGCCACCGCCGGGTCGGAGGCATTGTCCACCTGGTAGAGCGCATTGCACTGCTGGGCAAAAGTCTCCGGCAGCACGCCGGGATTACTTGTGTGCGCGGCGGATGGCCAGGTCCGGGTGAGCGTGCCGTCGGTGGCGCTGACGTACCATTCTATAATGGACAGATTCGCCTGCGCGGGAATCGTCGCCGTCCATTCGCCGTCACCATCCGCGTCGCTCATGGTTGTCGAGCCAAAACTCGCGGCGCCGTCGAGCCGCCAGCGCAGAGTGGCCGTGACCGCCGCGGCGTTGTCGTCCGTGATTCTCGCAGACACCACGACCGGGTCCGTGCTGCGCGGAATCTGCGGGCGATGCTGCGCGCCGAGGATTACCGGCGCGACATTTGTTGCATTCACGCTGTTCACTGCGCCCGGCGTGCCGCCGTTGGCCGTACTGTCCGCCCAGTTCTGACCTGAGTTTTTTCGCAGCACCGTTCTGATGAGTTCCTTCGTCCGGCCAAGGCCGTCGGTATTGGTGAACCAGTCCCAGCCCTGGTGCGCACCCCACGCCGCTACCACCGGCCCGCGGCCGCGAATGGCCCAGTCACCCTCGTCGGCATAGTCCACGGTGTCCACCTCAAGGCCCGCCGCGTCCTCCAGCGTTATTTTCTCGCCCGAATTACTCAATTGCCCCGTCCATCCGCCAGCCACGGTTCCGGCAAAACCCGGATGCGCCGCCTGAAATGCCGTCACATTGGCCGCCACCACGAGGTAGCCGCCCGGCGGGATGACCCGGGGCGCCGGGATCACAAAGTTCACGCCGCTCGTGAATTGCCATCCGCCCGCATCCACCGGATCAATGTCAGGGTTGTGAACCTCGATCCATTCCTCGCTCAGTGGTTCCGGTGACAGGTCTGCATGCTGCGGGTGAAAGTGAATTTCACTGATGACCGGTGCGGCGGGGAGGGACGATACGGTGAGAAGACTGAGTACAGCCTTACAGAGTCCGCCGCGAAACGGCGAGTGGGGTGCTGGGTGCATAATGGAGGATTGGGGAAGGGGAAGGGGCGCGGCAGGAACACTGTCCGCGTGCCGCCGAAGACGGCGCGGACTGCACAGAGTTACAGCCTCGAAGGGGACAAGCGGACGGATCTTACCAAATGCCAGGCCCCCGGAGCGATGATTATCTCATTTCCCGGGACAAATTCTTCCTGCGGGGATTTTAGCATTCTCAGCCCTGGTTCTTTACGGCGGAAAAATGTGTGCCATACTCGGGCACCTATGAACTTCTCCCCCGCGATGATTTCCCCCCTTTTACGCCTGACCCTGAGCGCGGCGACGGCAGCCGGAGCGTTGCTCGTCTCTTCCTGCACCATGTTTCCGCCTCCGGCTCCCCAGCCCGGTCCGCCATTTGCCGACGGACGCCCGCGGTATGGTCACAACGGCACGGAAAGCCCCAATTATGCCAACGATCCGCGGGCGGCCACCGGCCAGCCGGAAATCAAGCGTGATCCCAATAACACCAGGGTGGACATCACGCCGCCGGCCCCGCGCACCGGAACCGCCCCCCCCGGCACGCTCCCGCCCATCACCTCGGATCCGAATCGGCCGCCGGTGACGACGGATCCGCCGCCGGTAACCAAGCCTGCCCAGCATGAGGACTTGCCGTTCGGCACGCCCGTCGTCGGCAGGCAGGGCATGGTTTACAGCCCTTACGCTCCGGAGAAGGGCGTAGTGGATGTGGAAGGCCTCAAGCGCGGCACCCGCGTCGAGTGCCCCTACACCAAGAAGCACTTCCGCGTCCCCTAACACGTAGCGGAAAAAGTTTCCGGGGTTGCGCCCCCGGTGCGCGTGGCGCAGGCCGCAGGGTCTGCGCCATTTCGTTTCCTGACATCATGACATCCCTGAAGGACATCCGTCTCGCCATTTTCGGCCCCGGTCTGCTCGGCGGTTCGCTGCTCCATGATGCCCGGGCGCTCGGTGCCGCCGAACTCCGCGTCTGGGCGCGGCGCGGAGAATCACTCGCCGCGGTCGGTGATGCCGGTCTCGCGGATTTCTCATCCACCGATCCCGCAGCAGTGGCGGAAGGCGCGGACATTCTCGTGCTCTGTGTGCCGGTTGGCGGCATGAAAGTGCTCGCGGAGCAGCTCGCTGCCTCACATCCCGCAGCCGGCGCGGTCTTTACCGATGTGGGCAGTGTGAAGGGACTGGTCATGCGCGAAGTGGCACCGGCGCTGACGGGGGCTGGTTTTACATTCATTGGGGCGCACCCGATGGCGGGCTCGGAGAAAGGCGGATTCGCGGCCGCACGACCGGGGCTCTATCAGGACCGTGCCTGTCTTTTAACTCCATTGCCGGAGACCCCTCCGGCGCCGCTCGCACGTCTCGAAGCCTTCTGGCAGGCGTTCGGCTGCCGGACGTTCCGGATGGATGCTGCCGTTCACGATGCCGTAGTCGCAAGGATTTCCCACCTGCCGCATGTTGCCGCGGTGCTCACGGTGCTCGCCTCACTCCAGTCCGATCCTGACAACGCCGGATTTGCCGCCGGCGGATTGCGCGACACCACGCGCGTGGCCTCCGGGATTCCTGACATGTGGAGCGGCATTCTGCTCGCCAACCGCGATGCCCTGCTCCCCGCCCTGCGGGATTTCCAGGATCAGTGCGCCGGTGTCATCCGGATGCTGGAGCAGGGCGACAGCGCGCCGCTGACCTTATTGCTGGAACAGGCGAAACTGCTTCGTGACAACGCGGCCCCGTTTCTGCCCGCCGACCGGACTGCGGAATCCGAATAACCGCCGCCGCCCATGAATGAGTACCGCATCCGAAAGGCCCGGCCCATTGCGGCGGAGATGCGGGTGCCGGGTGACAAAAGCATCTCGCACCGTGCCGTGCTCCTGGCCGCTCTCGCCAACGGCCCCTCGGTCATCACCGGATTCCTCCCTGCCGCCGAATGCCTCTGCACCATCAATGCCTGCCGCGCCCTCGGCGTGCAAATTGATTTCCTCTCCGCGGACGACAACGATTTTCCGTGGATGCCGGACGAAAAAAACTCCGGCCAGGGACCTGTCAGGCTTCGTGTCCACGGTACTTCGATGAAACTCAAGGCACCCGGTGCGGCCGTGGATTGCGGCAACTCCGGCACTGCCCTCACGCTTCTTTCCGGCATCCTCGCGGGTCAACCATTCGTGAGCCGGCTGCTCGGCGATGAAGACGATTCGCAACTGTCCCTGCACAGCATCGCCGGGCCGCTCGAAGCGATGGGTGTGCCGCTCAAGTCCTCCGGTCCCGGCAAGACCGCGCCGTTCATCGTCGAGGGCAATCCGGCACTCAAGGCCGTCGCCCACAAACATCCCCTCACCAATTCCCGGGCCAAAGGCGCTGTGCTCCTCGCCGGTCTGTATGCCCGGGGAAAGACCACCGTCATCGAGGCTTCGCCAACACGCGATCACACCGAGCGCCTGCTGCGGCACTTCCAGGTGAAGACACGCCGTGAGGGGCTCGCCGTTTCCATTTATGGGGGGCAGATGCCCGAGAGCCGCGACTTCGCAGTGCCCGGCGACATTTCCTTCGCCGCCAACTGGATCACCGCCGCGGCCGCGCAGCCCGGCTCCGATCTCACCGTTCGCGGCGCGGGCCTCAATGACACCCGCACCGGCTTTCTCCGCATTCTTGTCAGGATGGGCGCGCAAATCATGGAGGAAATCAACGATACCCGCAGCGGCGAGCCGTACGGCAGTGTTATCGTGCGCGGGGCTCCGCTGCGCGGCGTTACCATTCAGGAGAACGAAGTTGCCTCCCTGTCCGATGAACTCCCTGTACTCGCCGTAGCGGCGGCTCTCGCGCATGGCCGAACCCTCATTCACAAGACTCCGGAGGAAGCCGAACGCCTCACCCGCACCGCGCACAACCTCCGCCTCATGGGAGTGGAGGTCGCCACACTGCCTCATGGCATCGAGATTATCGGCGGTGCCGGTGCCGCGCTGCTGCCCGGCTGTGTGCCTTCCTACGGCGACCGCCGCATCGCCATGGCCTTCGCCGTCGCCGGTCTCTTCGCCGACGGCGAAACTATCGTCGAGGACGTCACCTGTGTGGAGTCCACCTATCATGGCTTTCACGAGGAACTGAAACGCTTCCAGGCCCGTGGCATCTCCGAGGGCCACTCCACGCCGGTCATTGCCTCCGTGCCCTATCGCGGAGACAGAAAAATGAAGAATGCCGAATGAAAAATGCGGAACCCCGGGACGCCCGCATTTTCTCTTCTCCATCGGCCGTTCCTCATTTCTCATTCGGCATTCCTCCTCTTCCTGTGCGTCCGCTGGATTGATTTCAAGAGGGCCGGTCCGTTCTGCGACCCCCACCGTCAGGGTGAACTGATTCGCGTTAAATAATCGCGCCCGGCGGCATCGCCCTGGGCATCCAAACCAATCAGGGCCGGTCTTCCTCCGCGGAGACCGGCCCTTCTTTGTTTTGAAAGAAGATTGCCGCCCGCCACCTGCGATGCATCATGTCAGCATGAAGTCCGCCCGGCTGCTGCCCGTCTTTATTGCTCTCTTGGCGGGACTCGCCGCCGGTTATTTTTGGGGAGCCGGGGATCAGCGGGCTGTGACCAAACCACGGCCCGGATTCCCATCTGTTCAGAGCCGCGCGGCTGAGGCCGGGCAGCATCCTTCCTCCCGCAGAGGGGTGACGGAGGCCGGCGTGGCTGACCCTCTTGCTTCCCTCGTGGAAAGCGCGGCAAGCATGTCGCCCGCGGCCCTGGAGGAAGCGCTCCGCCAGGCCCGTCGCGAGGCGGTGCCGGGTGACGCGGCGGGCATGCTGCGGCAGCGGTTTTTGTTGCACCTTCTGGCCACGGCGGACGGCGGACGGGCGCTGCGGTTGGCGCGGGAGCTTGATCTGAGTGGCGACGGCGAGGCCACGGCCCTGGTGCTCTCGGCAATGGCGGCTCATGATCCCCGCGGTGCCGCGGCGCTGGTCACCGGGGG
>JANNVM010000754.1:0-3315 GCA_031414455.1 Verrucomicrobiota bacterium | reverse complement strand
TCTTCCGGCACATCCTCCATGCTCCGCAGCGCCTCGATCGTTACCTCATAAAGTGCGGCGCAAGCGGCAGTCTCACCCTTGTTGAACAACGGCACCCCGCGGGCGATCGCCAGTTCGATTAGCCCGGCAGCGGTCATTGGCCCCGGGTCGGTTTTGACCGGAATCAGAACCTGATCAATCACATGGATGATTCCGTTGGATGCCGGGATGTCTGCCTTTACCAGGGTTGCGGATCCGACCCGAACACGCCCGTCTTCGAACGAAAAAGGAATCTTCGAATCCAGCAAGGTTGCCCCCTCGCGGACCTCCAGAGCCCTGGCGAGACTCACCCGGCCCGAAATCACATGGTTTTTGAGAATGTCCGCAAGCTGTCCGCGGTTCTCAGGTTTCAGGAGGGAGTCGAGTGTCCCTTCAGGCAACTTTGCAAAGGCATCATCGGTAGGGGCAAGCACCGTAAAAGGCCCCTCGCCGGCAAGCACTCCGGCGAGATCCGCGGCAGTGGCAGCGGCGAGCAGAGTTTTGAACCCGCCGGCAGCGGTCGCAACATCAACGAGGGTATTGCCGCCCGTGGTGACAACGCCGGTTCCTTCATCCCCTGTCGCCTTAACATATTCGATCTCCAATGCAAACGGTCCCGCTTTCTTATCCGCCAGGGTGAAGCCGACTGAGGCCACTGAAGCCGGATCGACAGGTTTGAAGGGGAGTTCCCGTCCGAATGCCTGAAGCTTGAAATCTTCAAAGGGGATCCGGGTTTCCTTCCACTCACCCGCCGTGGTGGGGAGGTTGGCCCGGTAGGAGGTTGCTCCCATTTGACCGGCCACCCGCAACTCAAACCAATAAGTCCTGCCATCCCCGCGCGCCTTCACGACAACACCGGAAGTCCCCGACAATTCGAGGGTGCCCGGCTTGGTGCGGATGGAGGCAAAACCACCATTATTCTCGAGCGAGAGATCACCAAGGAACACCAGCGTACCTTCTCCGGTGCGTTTGATCCCGCCCTTCGACACTCCGCCCATGACGCCGTCATTGACGGACGTCCATGACTTCAAGCAGTCATCCGACTCAAAGGAGGCAATGATTTTCTCCTTCGCCGGAAGTGAAGAATGCGCCATCAGCATGGCAGTGGCGAGGATGATGGCGCGGGACTTGAACGATATTTTGTTGGCGGGCATGTGCATGGGCTGTCCTTTTGAGAATTACTGAGACGGCTCGCTTCAGTGAGAGCCGCCGTGCATTGTGGATTCGTTTCGAAACGTGATCCGGATTCAAAAATCGCTCAGAAAATAGAATCTGATACTCGCGATGAACCCACGGCGAATTTCAGCAGCAGGTTGGATGATCGGAAGGGAGCGCGTTGGCGAGAAACCAAATTACGAAACAATCAGGGGGGCGGTGAGGAACCCTCCGCGCGGGGGATGCGGAAACTCCACGCCTGCCAAAAATGATCCGCGCAGAAACCCGCCGTCAGGCAGAAAGGCAGAAATGTTGCGGCGAGAAAGTGCTTCCCATGTTAATCGCGAACGGGTATTCCCTGGCTGCCATGAAAAAAATCGTCATCATCGTTCTCGTTATTCTGGCCCTTGCCGGATTCGGATTCTACAAACTGGCCAATTCGCTCGGACGCGCGGGAGAAGCCGGCGACGCCGCGGTGGGAACCTTCCATGGACACTACAACGGCAATCA
The DNA here is from genome assembly GCA_031414455.1 of Verrucomicrobiota bacterium. GTDB lineage: Bacteria > Verrucomicrobiota > Verrucomicrobiia > Verrucomicrobiales > V1-33 > V1-33. The sequence continues at coordinate 1,632 of JANNVM010000754.1, read as the reverse complement.
AGTGGACTTGATCACCTCCGGAGCCGCTCCTGATTTCCGTTCCTCCGTTTCCCCTGAGCAGTTCTCCGGCCTTGTGCGATTGCTGCGTGAGAAACTCGGCGACTGGAAGAGCGGAGAACGCACCGGTATCAACATGAGCACGGTCAACGGCAACGAAACTCTCGAACTCACGTATGATGCCACGTTCACTAAAGGCACAGGCACCGAGGAATTCGTCTTTGACTACAATGGAACGGCCCCGCTCCTGCTCGGTTACAACGTGAAGTCCCCGGCCCTCATTGAGATACCACCGGACAAGGGCGACAAGGCCGGCAAGGCCGAGGACGAACCGGCTGCCCCTGCGAATCCCTGACAAGGTTTCCGCGCCCGCCGCCCGGCGGGAGTAACGGTGCCAAAGACCGGTCGAATCCGCAGCGATGCTGAAAAGGGATGTCCGGGCCCGGGGAAAATGGAGGTGGCGGACGCCACGGGCCACGGGCGCCGCTTCGCTGGCCGGGAAACGGATCCTCCTGCTCCTCCGGCGCGGACTTGCTCCGGGCCGTGTTGTCCGCCAGAGTGGCTGCGAATGATATCGCCGCCTGGCGGCACCCACTTGCATGAGCACCTCCCTGAATCCCCGCCGCACGATCGCTGAGTTGAAGGAACTGCGCGCTCTGACCGGCGATGAAAACGGCGCGCAGCGGCTGGCGTTCACGCCGGCGTGGGTGAAGGCCCGCGCATGGCTCAGAGAGAAGCTGGCGGCGCTGCCGGTGGAGGTGAAGACGGATGCGGCGGGGAATTTGTGGGCGACGCTGCGCGGGGAATCGGACAGGGCGCTGCTCATCGGCGGGCACATGGATTCAGTACCGAATGGCGGCTGGCTCGATGGTTGTCTGAATGTGCTCGCCGGGCTGGAAATTCTGCGGCGGATCGCGGTGGAAACAAACGGATGCCCGCCAGTGACGGTTAGGCTGGTGGACTGGGCGGATGAAGAGGGTGCCCGGTTCGGGAAGAGTTTGTTCGGATCGTCGGCGTGTTCGGGGAATCTGGATATGGATGAGGCGCGAACGCTGGAAGACAGAGACGGCATTTCCCTGCCGGACGCGCTGCGCGAAGTCGGCGTGGAATTTGAGAGGGTGAAGGAATGCGGCGGGGAATTGGAGAACGCGGCGGCGTATCTGGAACTGCACATTGAGCAGGGACCGGTGCTCCTCGATTTGGATTTGCCGCTCGGCGCGGTGCTGGGGACGTTTGGCGTGGAGCGCCATGCGATCACGTTTCATGGTCAGGCGGCGCACTCCGGCAGCACGCCGATGAACCGGCGGAAGGACGCGTTCCTTGCGGCCGGGAAGATGAGTCAGGAAATCTACCGCATTGCGGAGCGCAGCGGCTTTGGCGTTTGCACGATCGGCTCCTGCACGACAAAGCCGGGCATCGTGACCAGCGTGGTGGAGGAATGCCGGATCACGCTGGATCAGCGCCATCTGAATGCGCCGGCGCTGGCACGGATGATGGGGGAGGCGAAGGCAGCGGGCGACCGCTTTGCCGCGGAGGGCGGTGTCGAAGTTTCATGGGAGCGGCTCTGGCAAATCGCGCCGCGGCCATTCCATAATGAACTCATTGTGCTCTGCGACGAAGCCATCCGCGAAACCA
>JANNVM010000753.1:0-4169 GCA_031414455.1 Verrucomicrobiota bacterium | reverse complement strand
GAATGCCGGCCCATTTGCCCGTGTTGTCAGGGCGGGGCGTGTGCCTGTGCGGAAAAGAGTGACTCTCCTCCTGACGCTCCACTGCCTGCGGTTCCCATGCGCGGCGCGGAGTTTCATCCGGTTCCGGCGCTCCCGCCGCAGGCCGCACCGGTGTTTCATCGTTTTAGAATCGCTGCCGCCGGCGAAACACACACTGCCGTTCCCTCGCATCAAGTGCTGCGGGGGAAAGCCGTGCCGCTGTTCGTGCAGCACTGCGCTTTTCTGATCTGATGACCGGGGCTCCCGCCCGTGGTGTCCCCTGACATCACGGGTTCTGAACTCCGGCACATGCTGCCGTGACGAGTGCCGGCTTATGAGCGCGGCACCACCCGTTTCCCTCCGCGCCTGCGGCTCCAATCCTCTTCAATCATCATGAAACTCCTTCGCCACTTCACACTTTTTCTAACATTCACCTGCGCGGCCTCCGCCCGGCTGGTTAAATACGACCTTACCGTTTCAGAAACCACCGTCACCCCCGCCGGCAAAGCGGTCAGAGGCCTCACGGTCAATGGCACCATTCCCGGTCCCGTGCTGCGGTTCCGCGAGGGCGATCACGCCCGCATTCGCCTGCACAATCATCTGCGCACCGAATCCACGTCACTGCACTGGCACGGCTTGCTGGTTCCCAATATCGCCGACGGCGTCCCGCGGCTCACCACGCCCATGATTCCGGCCGGCACCAGTTACACTTATGAGTTCCCGCTCAAACACAGCGGCACCTACTGGTATCACTCACACACCGCACTCCAGGAGCAGAGCGGTGTCTATGGTGCCATCGTCATCGAACCCAAAGGCGGCGAACGAGTCAGGGCGGACCGCGACTATGTGCTCGTGCTCTCCGACTGGACGAACGAGGATCCTGACGAAGTGATGCGCACCCTTATGCGCGGCAGCGACTGGTATGCGATCAGGAAGGGCACCGCACAGTCGCTCTTCGGCGCGATGAAGTCCGGCAACCTCCGCGACTACTGGGACCGCGAGTGGTCGCGCATGCCGCCGATGGATGTTTCCGATGTCGCTTACGATGCCTTCCTCATCAATGGCCAGCGCCGCATTTCCCTGGACGCCCGGCCTGGCGAGAAAGTCCGGCTCCGTGTCATTAATGCTGGAGCTTCCACTTACTTCTACGTGAATTCCGCGACCGGTCCGCTGACCATTGTCGCCGCGGATGGGCCCGCCGTTCAACCCATCCGTCAGCAGCGGCTGCTCATGGGAATGGCGGAAACGTATGATGTCATCGTCACCGTGCCGCCAGACGGCGCGTGGGAATTTCGCGCCACCGCCCAGGATGGATCGGGCCATGCCTCGGCGTGGCTCGGCAGCGGTACCGAACACGCGGCTCCGGATCTTCCACCGCTCAATCCCTACGACATGAGCGCGAGCATGGGCGCCGTGCTCGACGAAATGGATGCTGCCGACAGCGGAGCACCCGCCGAAGAAGCCGATCGCCCGTTGCCGCCCTATCCGCGTTTGAAGTCAGCCGTGCCCACCACACTCCCGCGCAGCGCGCCGCGGCGCACGCTGCCGCTGCATCTCACCGGCGACATGATCCGCTACACATGGTCCATCAACGGCAAGCCGCTGAAGGAGGAGAGCACTATCAAGGTCACCCGCGGCGAAGTGCTGCGCCTGGAATTCATCAACGACACCATGATGCACCACCCGATGCACCTGCACGGCCACTTCTTCCGCCTGCTGATGGATCCCGATGATCCGTCGCCGCACGCTCCGCTGAAACACACCGTGGACGTGCCGCCCATGAGCCGCCGCACCATCGAATTTCTCGCCAATGAGCACGGTGACTGGTTCTTCCACTGCCACCTGCTCTATCACATGGAGTCCGGCATGGCCCGCGTCTTCAGTTACGACGACCAGGGCCCGGACCATCAACCGGACACTTTCTGTGACTGCATGCCGGAGTACCGATTCCTCCTCGAAGGCAGCGTACAGAGCCACCTCACGGAAGGCAGCGCTACCCTCATGAATGCGAAGAACGACTTCAGCCTCCTCTGGAATGTGGGCTGGGGCCAGGTGGAGGACACCGAATACCAGGCCGACCTGTTGTGGTCGCGCTATCTCCATCCGAACTGGAGCGTTTTCGGCGCCGTGCGGTTCACCAACCGCGACGACGAGGAGAACCGTGTCCTCGCCGGCGTCACGCATCGTCTGCCGCTCATGGCGGATCTCACCTTCACCGCCGACAGTGAGGGCGATGTGCGCCTCGGTCTGGCGAAGACATTCCAACTCACCAGCCGCCTTAGCGCCTTCGGCCGCATTGATTACGACACCGGCACCGAATGGGAATGGACCGCCGGCGCCCATTACACCCTCACCAAAAACTTCGGCCTCATCCTCAGCCACGACTCCGACTACGGCTTCGGCGGCGGGGTCGCCTTCCGCTTCTGATTTTTCCCAATCCCGAAAACCCAAACCAATACCACACCATGAAATCGAAACTCGCACTCATCCTCCTCGCCCTGCTGCCCGCCTGTTCCCACACCGGGACCGTGCAACTCGCCGAATCCGCCGCCGCGGCCGGCGTGAAACCCTATCCGCTGAAAACCTGCATCGTCACCGACAACGCCCTCGGCTCCATGGGCGACGAACAGCGCATCGTCCACAACAACCAGGAGATCAAATTCTGCTGCAAACCCTGCATCGGGAAGTTCAAAAAGAACCCGGAGAAATACCTCGCGAAACTGCGCTGAAAATCCTGGAGGACGCCAACGCCGATGGCATCGTGTCTCCGGGCTTCTTCCCCCTTTCCTCAGAAAAAGGCCCTCAGTTAGCCCCGGTAAAAGCTCCTTCAGGCCCAAACTGAGCGTCAACGCATTGGCTTCGCTTTGGGTGCCTTCGAATTTGGAACGAAGACGGAATCTCCATCTTTGAGCAGCGGGTTGTTGCTGCCATCGGGCTCGATTTTACTCAGGTCGTAGAGGGTATCCTTCCCGCCGCGTGTGAGTTTCACGCGGCTGAAGTCTGCTGCCTCACCGAATCCTCCGGCGCTGATCAATGTGGCATACAGCCTCATGCCATCACGAACGAGCACTTCTCTGCCTCCGCTTTTCACAGCGCCTCTAACGGTCACCAATGGAATATCAATATTTCGAATGGGAAGCTTCTCCACGGAGAACACCGGTTCCGCCAACACGCCGGCCTCTGTGTAGTGCTTCTCCAGCAAGCGAGCCAACTGATCAGCAGTCAGCCCGGCCGCCGCGACGGGCTGTTCCAGCAGAGGTACCCTCAAAGTGCCGGCTGCGTTCACGTTGTATTTGCCGGTAGTGGAGTGAGAGGTGAGTGGATGGCATGGGCGGAGCGTTCTCGCGCACCTGCCGGCGCGTAATTTCTGATTCGTTGGGATCCGGTGGTTCCGTTTCACTCCACCACCGGCTAATCTCTGTCGGCCCTGCCGGGCCGGGAAAGGTGTTCGGCCTGTGCGGAAATTGACAGGCAGAACACCTTCGGCGCTGAATTCGGCGGTGCAGATGATTTCGGATCGAGTGGCATTTGGCCAGATCAGGGCAAAGGACTTACGCTTGAACACGTAGTCAGGCCGTCCCGGCCTGATGAAACAAAGGCCGTGACGGCCTTTCTACGTTCAGGAGGTCTGTGGCGATGGCTTCAAGCGTAAGCCCTGGTCGGGCAATGAGCACGTTGAATCGAACTCACTTCGTGATCGGCTGCGACTGGCGCAGCCATGCGAAGAGGTCGCGGATCTGAGCCGGTGTCAGGCCGTCGAGCAGGCCTTCGGGCATGAGGCTGCGTCCGAGGGGGGTGATGGACTGGACCTCGGAAGCGGCGAGCACGGTGGTTTGGCCGTCGAGGGTGCGGAGGCGGAGGGTGCGGGGATCGCGTTCGATGACATAACCGCTGATGGTTTGCCCGCCGGTGGTGGTGACGATTTGGCAGGCGAATCCTTCGCGGATCTCGGCGTTTGGATTCACGATGCTGATGAGCATGGTGCCCAGATTGTCTCGCTGATAGGGGGTGAGATCAGGTCCGATGATTCCGCCTTTGAAGAAGAGTTTGTGGCAGCCGGCGCAGCGCTGGGTGAACAGCGTTTCGCCCTCATAGGGACTGCCGCCGGGTTCTTTGAGGGCGGCTTCCACTTCGGCAATTTTCTTCTGCCA
>JANNVM010000752.1:0-3028 GCA_031414455.1 Verrucomicrobiota bacterium | reverse complement strand
TCCTCCGCCGCAGGCCGCGCCATGAAGGCCGCGGATCACAACCAGGCTCAGGGCGCAATCATCGGCAAAGCCATGACCCGCCTCGACGACGGCAACGGCATGGTCCTCGTGCTCGTAACGCTGCAATAATTCAGCTTTGACTACTCGTGAAACTCATCAAAGCACTGACTCCCGCTGACGATCGACACCCCGCTCACCCTCGCCGCCTGGCGCGGGCCTGTCACCATTACCCGATAACCTCATGAACATTCCGGCCATAAAAACACCGCTTATCGCTGCTGCCGCAGTGCTGGCGATTCCCGGCGGTTCGAGCGCGCAAAGCCTCGCTGATTTCGGTCACGCGGGCATGCTCACCAACGGTCAAGCGTCGCTCGGCGTTCGCCGGCTGGTCATTATCAGAGCCGATCTCCAGGGGGATGACAATACCACCCACCCGGCGGCCTACTACGACACGATGGTCTTCAACTGGCTGAGCGTTCCGAGCGTGAACGGGTTCATGCTGGAAAACTCCGGCGGGCGCTTCTACTTCACGCGCGGCGGCACGGGAATGGTGGACATGATCAACGGGACGGACTTCACCGCAGCAGAACGCGCGGACTTCGCCAATGAAACCAAACGCGCCGGTCATGTCATCAATGCGGCCTCCCGCGCGGGATTCAATTTCGCGGACATGGACGACAACAATGACGGTGCCATCACTCAGGACGAACTCACCGTGCTGATCATCGAAAACACATCCACCGCCGACTCCGGCGCTGCGCGCTGGGCCAATCCGACCGGAAGCGGCGGCGGATTTGCGATCCAAAACAGCGCGAAACAGTTCCGCTCGTCTGTTTGCTCGGTCACGCAGAACGTCAGCTTTGCTACGCTGGCGCATGAACTTAGCCACCTCCTTGGGATGGTTGATCTCTACGGAGTATGGAACCAGGAGTGCCTGAGTTATTACCTCACTCTCGCCAGTTGCACCATCACATCGGCCAATAATCCCGATACCTATCATCTGGATCCGTGGCACAAGATGCGGCTCGGCTGGTGCGATCCGCGCATTCGCGATATGCATTGGGGCGGTGTGGAGACGCTGCCGGCGAACCAGGGAAATCAGCCGGACAAGCATGTGATCCTTTACGACAGCGCCCGCGGCACCGGAGAGTTCTTCATGCTCGAATACCGCACCCGGAATTCCGGCGGTTTTGGGGGCTATGACGAGGATGTGAACGACAGCGGGCTAGTGATCTGGCACATCCAGCAGGATGGCGCGCACAATCCTGTCCAGGTGTCCAGCCCATACGTCGATGGCGCGATGCACTCCGCGGTGTGGGCGGAAACGCCCAATGGACTCATCCGCGGCGGCGGACGCGGCGGACCGGCGGCCAGTGCCGGAGCGTGGGACTCCAATGCCACCACTCCAAAGCTGCGCTGGCTCGACAACACCAACTCCCGCTCTCACATTTACGTGCATCCTTTCGCAGCGAACTCCGGCAGCATCACAATCGAGATCCTCTCTGCGCGCGATACGTGGACCGATTTCAACTACATTCCGCCCCCGTTCATTCCGGAACTCGGCATTTTCGACATTCCCTACAACACTCTGTGGAAAGGCGTGAACGGAGCATCATGGGGCGGCACCATCTACTTTAAGGCTGGTCATACGCTTGAGAACGGAACGATCACTAAACCGCTCGAACTCAAGGCGTGGAACGGCCCGGTTACACTTGGAAACTGAATTCATCCCATCCGTCAACTCCTCACTCTCACCCTTCGTCAGCAATGAATACTCTCACGCTTCTGTTCACATCGCTCGCCGTCTGCTCCACTCTGGCTCGAAGCCAGGAATCCTTCACCCTCGCATGGTCCTCTGTCTCCGGCGGCGGCGGCGCCTCCGCGGAAGCCGCGGAGTTCACGCTCGGCGGCTCGTCCGTCGGGCAAATGGCGGCGGGCGATGCGTCCGGCGAGCCCGGCGAGTTCGACATCGCCGGCGGTTACTGGACCTTTGAATTCGAGCCGCCGGTGCCGGACCTGAATCTGGCGATGCAACTCGAGGGCGGCACTGTCACCCTGACATGGGACGCCGGCGGCCCGCCGGTGGTCCTGGAGAGTTCCGAAGACATGGAACTCTGGATGCCCGTGGACCCGCAGCCACCCACGCCATTCTTCCAGGAACCGGAGGGCGCGCGAAAATTCTACCGGCTCGTTCCGTAGAGCGGGTGTGGCTCCCGGCCCGGTCGCTTCGGCGCACGCGTTCCAAAAGCGGGTGGCCTTGAAGGCACACCCGGTCTACGATCCCCGATGTCCACTCGCGCCGCCGCTGCCCTGCTGCAGATTCCCGATCACACGCTGCTGCGCGTCATCGGGCGCGGGAGTTATGGTGAAGTGTGGCTGGCGCGGAATGTGATGGGCACCCTGCGCGCCGTAAAGATCGTGCGGCGGGCGGCTTTCGACAGCGACCGGCCCTATCTCCGCGAGTTTGAAGGCATCCGCCGGTGCGAGCCGGTGAGCCGCGCGCACGCCGGACTCATCGATATTCTCCACATGGGGCGGAATGATGATGAGGGATGGTTCTACTACGTGATGGAACTGGCGGATGACGCGGGGGGTAAGAGTGGAAGTGAGCCGGGGCGAAGCGAAGACAGCCGAAGGCAAAATTTGAAAGGGATAGAAACCGCGCGGGACAGGACCGCGGCCCCGCTTTCGCTTTCAACTTCCACTGACTCGTACTGCCCGGCCACTCTTGCCGCCCGCATCTGCGAAGGGAAGCTCATGGAGGTCCCCGAATGCCTGCGCATCGCCGAGTCTCTGGCCGGGGCGCTCGCGTTTCTCCATGAGCAGGGGCTGATCCATCGCGATGTGAAGCCGTCGAATGTGCTCTACGTGGGCGGCGTGGCCAAGCTGGGCGACATCGGGCTGGTGGCTGAGGCGGGAAGTTCGCGGAGCTACGTGGGAACGGAAGGCTTCGTGCCGCTGGAGGGGCCGGGCACAGAGCGCGCCGACATCTACGCGCTGGGCAAGGTTCTCTATGAAGCGCTCACGG
>JANNVM010000751.1:0-11406 GCA_031414455.1 Verrucomicrobiota bacterium | reverse complement strand
CGAAAAGAGGTGCGGTATGATGAACGTTGCGGCGGGCATTGCACGACGAAAATCGGCCGCGCCAGAAATGAGGCCCGCGCCTTGCATCGCAGGCGGTCTGCTGTTTTGTCCCAATCATTAATCGCCACACCCATGAGCATCACGATCGAATACTGCGGCCAGTGAAACTATCTCCCGTTTGCCACCCGTGCGGCGGCAGAGATCAAACAGGCCACCGGAGCGGAAGCGACCCTCATCGAGGGCAGCCGGGGAATCTTCGACGTTAAGGCGGACGGGAAACTCCTTTATTCCAAAGCGCAGACCGGACGGCAGGCGGAGCCGGGGGAACTGGCGCGACTGCTTGCGGCGCGGTGATGCCGGCCGCTCGGTCCAGCGCGGAAAGACCCTGTCCTGACACATGCACGCTCCTGACTCCACTGCGAATGTTTCTCCGCCGCCGCGTTTCGCTGACGTCTGCGAGTTCACTGTCATTGACGAGACCAGTGACTACATCGTGGTGAACAAACCCGCACCGCTCCAGGTGCATCCCTCGCGCCCGGACGGCGGGCCGACCCTCTGGCACGGGCTGCGCGAGTTGTTGCGTTATGAAATCGAGAACGGTGCGGCGCTTTCCATTATCAACCGGCTGGATCGCGATACCAGCGGGGTGGTGCTGGTGGCAAAACACAAAGCGGCGGCCCGGGCGCTGCACAAAGCGATGATGCGGCGGGAGGTCGGCAAGGAATACCGGGCGATCGTGTGGGGCTGGCCGGAGGTGGATGAATTCATCGTGGAGGCACCGATCCTGCGCGCCGGAGAGGTGATGGACTGCGGGATCTTCACGCTGCAGCAGGTGCATCCGGACGGGGCGGCGTCGCGCACGGAGTTCCGCGTGCTGCGGCGGTTTGAGAAACGCACAACGAACGGCGAGCGGTTCGCTCTCCTCGCGGCGACGCCGCGAACCGGCCGCATGCATCAGATCCGCGTCCATCTTTCCCACGCGGGATTTCCTGTCGTGGGAGACAAACTTTACGGTCCGTCGCCGGAGTGGTATTTGCGGCAGATCAGCGAAGGGTGGACGGGAGCCGCCGCCGAAGCGCTTCTGATGCGGCGTCAGGCACTCCATTCCTGCCGGCTCAGTGTCATGGGAGAAGCAGGACACCTTCTCGAATGGCAGGCGGAGACGCCGGCGGACATGCAGGGGTTTCTGGGAACTCAGATTTCGGCTTGAGAATATTGAATATGGTGTAATTTCAGGAATTATGAATTATTCTTTTTCTTCGTGCCTGCGACCGGCATTCTCCGGCATTCTCATGGCCTTCGTCGTCGCGGGGATCCCTGCCCCTTCCTCTGCTCAGGAAAAAAAGGCCACGAAGCCGAAGACCGCCGCGGTTAAAACTCCGGCAAAAGCGTCAGCGAAATCAACTGCACCGGCATCCGCCAAATCGCCCGGCGCGGCGACGCAGTTTGACAAACATCTCGCGGCGAACATGAAGCTGCTCAACGTGCTCGGGCGTTATGCGGACTGCCTTTCGTCGGCGACCGACGCCGCGACCGCGATGACCGCAGTAACGAAAATCGAGGACATCACGAAGGAAGCGATCACAGCCGGCGAAGAGGTGGTGCAACTGGGGCACCCGGCACCGGTCCTCGAAGCGAAGCTGGGGAAGGATGCGGACCTGCAACTGGCCTCACGACTGGTCGCGGAGAAAACCCGCGCGGCGGTAAAATCCATTTCCGAAAATTCTGAGGTGAAAGCGGCACTCGCGCCGGCGATCGAAAGTTTCCAGGCGGCTCTCAACCGGATCCAGCAGACCGCCGAGGATCATGGAGCGTCAGGGGATTCGCCTGACGGGAAGGAAGATCCGGCGACCGCAAAGGATGCACCGGCTCCATCACCGGCCCCGGCTCCGGCTCCCGCCGCAACCGCGCCCGCGCCCGCCGTGCCAGCCAGGGATGCGGGCAACACGGCGTCGGTTCCGCCGCCGTCCGCGGTGCCGGAGTAATCGCGGCGCGGCTGTGATAAGTGGAATGTGCGGCGAAACAACTTGCCGCATTGGAGGCTTTTCGGTAGCGGTTGGTGAATTCCACCACCTTTGGATTCCTCCATTCCAGCATGACACAGCGATACGAAGTGAAAGGCAAGCTTGGCCACGGCGGCCTTGGTGATGTGTATTTGGCGTATGACACGCAGCTCGACCGCGACGTTGCACTGAAGCGCGTTCGCCCGCAGGAGGAGGGAGAAGCCAATACGAAGACCCTCGCGACGGATCTCGACCGCGAGGCCAAAACACTCTCGAAGCTCCAGCATCCGAACATCGTCACTATTTACGATGTGGGTCAGGACGAGAAGGGGCCGTTCGTCATCATGGAGTATCTCAAGGGGGAGACGCTGGATAAAGCCATCGAACGCGGTAGATTGAACGCAGCGGATTTCCAGGAAGTCGTTCTCCAGGTGATGGAGGGCATGGCCGCCGCGCAGTCGCTGGGGCTTGTCCACAGGGATCTCAAGCCAGGAAATTTGATGGCAAACTGGCTGCCCAGTGGCAGGCTTCAGCTCAAGATCCTCGATTTCGGTCTCGCGAAGTTTTCCAAAATGGCCGTGCCGCAAACGAAGGACCATGAGGAGGGCATCATGGGGAGCATCTATTTCATGGCACCCGAGCAGTTTGAGCGGCTGCCGCTCGACGCCCGCACGGACATGTATTCGCTCGGCTGCATTTTCTATCAATTGCTCACGCAGCAGCATCCGTTCGAAGGGAGCCGCGGCGTGGATGTGATGGTGAGCCACCTGCAGCATCTCGTGACGCCGCTGCACACCCTGCGGCCCGATCTCCCCGCGTGGATGTGCGACTGGGTGATGTGGCTCATCGGACGGGAAATGGATGATCGTCCGCCGGATGCTACCACGGCGCTGCAGTATTTCCTCGCCCGGCAATCAGGCCTGCCTTCAGCCGCGCCGGTCGCGGTGAAAGCCACGGCTCCCGTCCGCATCGTCGGTCGCGCGGCGGGTCCCGGGCATGCGACGCAACAGGTGCCCGGTTCCGCCACTCAAGCGGTTCGCACCGGCACGCACCGCAGCGCCGTGAGCAGTCGCGCCAGAGTGAGGCGCGCGGACGGACGGGTGAAGGGCATTCTCAAACCAAAACTTAACTGGGTGAGTGTCCTCACCGCCACCCTCATTCTGCTCGCGGGATTTGGCATTTTTTGGAAGATCTACTCTGATGGCACGAAACCGAAACCTAACGTGCGCGACGTGCTCTCCACCATCAAGGCCGCCGCACCGGAAGGCGGCCCGGAAACCGTTGACGACCTCGTGAAACTCGCAGCCACGGGGGGCGACAATGCCAGAGACGCCCTCGCCGTGCTCGTCAAACTGAAGGGCAAAGGTGTGCCGCAAGCCATTGCGTCCGGTTTTGAATCCGCCAAAGGCCCGTTGCGGGAGGTGCTCATGGAAGCCGTCGCCGCCCAGCCGGTGAAGGAAAGTATTGCGCTCCTGACAAAGATCGCCGTCAATGAGACCGGGGAGTCCCGGACAAAAGCGCTGGCGGCTCTCACCAAAGGCGGCACTTCCAGCGATGTGACGGAGCTGCTCAAAAACGCGGCGAAGTTCAATGACGCGGAATCCCGCAAGGCCTTTTACCGGACCGTGGAAAATCTTCTCGCCAAAACTGCCAATCGTGACGTTCGTGTGGAGGCGCTTGCGCCGGCGCTGAAGGAAGCCGACGCCGCGAGCCGTCCAGCGATTTACCTCATGCTCGGTGCGACGGGCAGCACGGAAGCGAACAAGGTCATCGCCGGCGAAATCGCCAGCGGCGGGGCCCGCGGCCTTGCGGCGATCGAAGCGTTGAAATCGTGGAACGGCGCCGACACCGCACTGGCCGGCAGCATTCTTGATGCCGCCAAAACCGGCGACCGCGACCGCCTCACCGGCGCCTACTGCCGCACCGTAACGCGCATTGCGTCGCTGAATGCGCCGGAAACCGCAGCCGCTCTGCGCCGCGCCGTGCCGCTGGCTGACACCGCGAAATCCCGCGAGCAGTTTGCCGCCGCACTGGGCACACTTGGTTCGAACGAAGCCCTCGCCCTCGCCGGTGAACTCACCGCCGGCCCTGACACTGCGATGGCCGAAGCCGTGAAGCCCGCCGTGGCGTCCATCACCAAACACCTCGCTGCCGTGCGCAAGCTCATTAAGGGCGAGAACGTGCTCGATGGCAGCGACGCCATCATTGTCAGTGAAATACCGGATGCCAGCTACAGCAGCACCGTCCGCTACATCACCGGCTGGCGCAGCCCGCAGACCCGCATCGCGTGGGACATCGAAGTCCCGGAGTCCATGAATGTAGAGGTGGAAGTCATGCAAAGCGCGGTGCGCAAGGAACACACGTTTCTGCTCAGTTTCGTCTCGGACGCTACAGAGGTCGCCGCGGTGATGACCAAGTCCTCGGATGATTTTGTGCGCGTTCCCGCCGGCAAATTCAATCTCACCCGCACCGGCACCTGGCGTCTCTGGCTGGAACCCGGACGCATGACGGAAAACGAGACGCTCATGAACGTGCGCAGCGTCATCGTGCGGGCGAAGTAAAAAGTGGCGCGGGCATGACTCTGACCTGCCCGTGTTTGACCCGGCTTTTGACTAACACGGCCAGCCTGTCGGCATGGCCGCGCTACGGACTGACAATGCCCCGGTAGCGAATGCGGTAGAAATGGCGCGGGCCGGCGGCGGTGGTGGTCAGCACTTTCTGGTCGCCGCTAACGACCGGTGTGCCGGGGACGGTGATCCAGGTGCCCGCCCGCAATTCCGTGCTGGTCTCCGGAACCGCGTCCTCAAGGCCGGCCCACCATTTCAGTGTGACTTGATTTCCCGCGACGGTTCCGGTGACCTGCATGGGGTCGCCATAGACGGACTTCACCCACTCCGGGTGATCAATGAACGGATTGCGGTTTTTCTGACGATCATGGACACAGTCGTTGCGCAGCATTTCCGCGGCACTTACCGGATCATTGAGATGCCACAGCAGCAAGGTTGTCAGGCGGCCCATCAGCGGAGCGCTGCCGGTAACGAGCGCCATGTTGTCTGTGAGATTGAGGTCGGACTCCTGCACGCCATCGGCATCATAACGCAGAGCCATATAGAACATGGCCCGGGCGATGTCGCCCTTCACTACCGGCGGCGGCTCCCAGGAATTGCTGTCGCGGGAAGTCTGCGGGGCTTCGGGACTCCCTGGCACCACCATGCCGGCGGCGGGATCGGTTTCCTCAAACGCATAGTTCTCGCGGTCGGCGTTCACGTCCACATCGGAGGGCCGGAGATTGAGAAGATCAGCGTAGTCAGCGCCGTCGCTGAGAATGCCACGGCTGTTGGGCCAGAGGTGCTCGCGATTCCATTGCGTCGCGTTGAGCGGCGTGCTGTTGATGAAGTTCGCCTTCGGCTCACTGCGTCGCGTGTAGATGAGAATGACGTTACTCGCATTCGCCGGATCCTGATCACAGATTTCCAGAGCGGCGCGCGTGTTGGTGTACGTGAGCGGCACGTGCGGCGTCTTGACGAGACGGTGCAGTTCGGCGCGGAGGGCGGCACCTGTCAGGCCGGCGGCACTATTGTAGTAACCGGGCGGAGCCGCCGCCGGGAGGCTGGCGGTAAAGGAAAAGACAAGGATGGAGGCAAGGCGGCGCACGACGAAATAATTGCCGGATTTTCGCGGGGAAATGGAGGCTTCGCAAGCCCGGCCTGGAAATTCGGGCGACGGCGTTACGGCAGCACCGCTTTGAGCCGTGTGAATTGTGTCACTGGTCCTGCGGGCAAGAGCACGGAAATGCGCTTCGTGGTGCCGTCGGGATTCGGCGTCTCGGTGATGGAGCCGGCGGGCACGGGCGACCAGGTGTGCAGGCCCGTGCTCAGTTCGATGATCACACTCCAGCCCTGAAGATTGATCGGGCAGCTGCCGAGCACGGCGCGCAGGCCGGCTCCGTCGCGCTCGATGACGAGCGGCGGCGGGTGAAACTGATTCGGCGCGCGCTGGAGGGCGGCCTCCACCACATCATTGACGCCGTCGCCGTCAGCGTTGGTGTCGGCGAAGATTTGAATAGGGCTGGCATGGCCAGTGATGCCGTCGTCGGTGGTTACGGTGAGACGCACCCGGCGGTTCACCGGCGGGAAAGTGACCTGGAGTTTCTTGCGCGGATACAGACTGGAGTCGTTCGCCTGCGAATCGAGCGTGGTGGCGACGGGGATGGCAGGGTTGTCGTAGTCCACGGCGCTCAGGCTCATGGTGCGTGCGCCGAGATGCGGCGGCGGGCCGAACAATCCCGGCACCGGCACGCCGGGACAGGAAACATCCACCAGCACCGACGCCCCGGCGATCACTCGGGCCGGCGGGAAGATATCGAGCGGCACCGTGGTGCGGTTCACGAGAAACAGCGTAGCCGTCACGGAAGTCGGATTTCCCGTGGGCACTTCCTCGCGGCGATTCGCGAGCGATGGATTCGCCGGCACGGTGAGCAGGCATGTCACCGAAGTCTGCCCGGCGGGAATGGCGGCCGGTGTGGTCGTCACGCCCGCCACCGCCGGTACCGGCACAGCACTGGGATGGGGAACCGTGATGCGCGCCGTCATGCTCAGCCCGTGCGGACTGCCCTCCACCAGCGTGAACCAGTGCGGCCCGCCGCCAGGCGCGGGTGGCGTGTCCCACCACACTGCGCCCTGTACGAATGTCAGGGACCAGATGGTGTTAACGGGCGCAAACTCGGCAGTGCCGGCATTCTCCCCGCGGATTTGCACGCTGCCGGCCGCGGTGGCGGTAACTTGATTTCCATTCAGCGAAAAACCCGGGCCAGGTGAACCGACAAAGGACCAGGTGACGGGCAGGCCGGCGGATGTGGCCGGTGGCAGAACGACAACCAACTGGCTCCCGTAAATGCCGTAGCTCTGCTGCGGCGTGAATAGAATGACGTGGGTCGCTGCAATGACCCGCACGACCGGCAGCGCGGAAGCCGTCGTCGGATTACCCGGCTGGGTGGCGCGCACGGCGACAAAACCCGCGCCGGTGATGGTCAGGTTGTTGCCATTCAACGTCGCCGGCCCGGAAATGACTTCCAAGGAAACCGGCAGGCCGCTCGTGGCGGTGGCGGTGAGATTGAGGCTGGCGGATTGCACCGCATCCGGTGCCCAGAAGGAAATGCTTTGCAGGGTGAGGGGAGTCTCTTCGACGTTTTGCACTTCCACGGCACCAAGATCGGGCGGCCCAACATCCCGGGGCAGACCGCGCTGGTCTCTGGCGGGAGGTGTCACGAGGAGCGCGCCGGCATTGAGTGCCGGCGAGGTCGCGCCTGGCAGCAGCACCGGCAGCGGACCACTGGTGAGGGCGATCTGGCCGAGTTGAGCATTTGTGCCCGGCGTGCCGTTGAGCGGGCCAAAGGGGATGACGGAGCGCGAGCTGCCTTGGGAGAAGTTCTCTTCGCCTCTGGTGTCCACCATATTGCCGCTGAAGATGCAGTTGTAGCCCTCTACCGGCTTGTCGGAGACGATTCCCGCGCTGCCGGTGTTCCAGGAGACGTAAGGGTTTTCGCCTCCTCTATTTTCGGGAAGAACGGCGCGGTTGGCCGCGACGGTGCAATGCGTGAGGCGCAGCAAGGCGCCGCCGCCGGCGATGGCTCCGCCCTTTTCACTGGAGAACTGAGTCTGGCCGCCGCCGGTGCGGTTTCCGGTGATGGTGCAGTTCGTCAGTGTAGCAGTGCCGCCGTTCCAGTAGATCGCCCCGCCCCCGCCGGAGCCGCCGTAGGTGCCGCCCCAGGGCATCGGCAAACTGTCAAACCCTCCGGGCCGGCTGCCGGACGGGCACTCATTGGCAGTGAACGTACAGCGCTCTGCGGTCAACGCACCTGACTGATGGACCGCCCCTCCGCTCCCGGCGGACCCGCCACTGCCGCCGAGATATCCGTCGCCGCCGCGTCCGCCGCCGCCGGAAAAGTTCGCGTCGAAGATGCATTCTAAAAGATCGAGCGGCCCGGTACTCGCAATGGCTCCGCCATTGCCGCCGTTGCCGCCAATGCCGCCCATACCCCTGTCGCTAAACGCTCCTGGCGCATCGCCGCCCTGGCCGCCGGACCCGCCTTGACCGGCGGTATTCAGATCGAACCGGCAGCGCAGTGCGGTCAGGCTGCCGCTGCTGCTCACCGCACCGCCCTGCGCTCCTGGCCCACCGGAACCTCCGGTGCCACCCGAAGTTCCCTTGACTCCCGGGACGCCGCCCGCCGCCCGGTTATCGCGCAGCACGCAGTCCGTCAGGCTCAGCGTGCCTGCATTCAGAATGGCACCGCCGCCCGCCGGGGCTTGACCGCCTTGGAGCGTCAGGCCAGCGAGGTTCAATCCTTCTCCCGCCGCCACGCGAAAGATGCGGCTCAGCCCGCGGGCTTCGATGACGAATCCTGCCGGCGGCGCGGTCACGGTGACGGTCCTGCCGCTCACCACCAGCTCTCCGTTTGTGAGCGCGAGCACCTTCCCGGCCAGGGCCGGGGCAAAGGTCACCGTCCCGCCATTGACCACGTCCCGCAGTGCCTCGCGGAGGGAAACCTGCGCGCCGGCCGGCGTGTCGTTCTCATCGGCGGCAGTCGTGACGACGATCTGCGCTGCGGCCGGGGTTGAGAGGAGAAGCGCCGCGGCGAGGCTGACGCGGGCGACACGAAGTGGGAGGGAGGTGTTCATGCCGGGAAATGTACGCCCCCGCGGGCCTTGGTGGCAACGTCCGAATTAGGCCATGCGGTTCACGGAACGGGCGCGGGTTTCCGTCCTCAGTGGCGCGGCGGGCAGGCAGAGGGTAGCCGGAGGTGGGGCGAGGAACGAGCGGAAACCCACGGGGGGTTTCTGCCGGCCCTCCGGGCCTTTTCAAACTGAGACCCTGCCTGGTTTCAGCATCGCAGCACGGACGCCAACTGCGCACTGTGAACTGAGCACTATCTCTCCGGCTGCGGCATAAGCAGGCCCCCTCAATCCGCCTGCCGCTCCGCCGCCGCGCGCATCTCCTCCAGTTCCACGACAAACCCGCCGCTGAGAATCGGGAACCGGCACCAGGTTTTGGGATCAAGGTTTTCGTCATCGAGATGGAAACTGGGGGCGTAGCGTTCGCGCTTCCACTGATTGCGGCACCAGAGGGTGAAGAAGCGCTCGACCCACGCGGCGAGCTGGCGGCGTTCGTATTGCGGGAACTGGAGGTGCATGTGCTGCCAGACTTCCACCGGTGACTGCTTGTCGCGAATGGCCGCGCGCTCGATGGCGTCAAGGAGCGGATAGGGCATGAGGTCGGACTCATCCGTCTGGTGATTCTCCGCCGGGCGGAGTTCCGCGGTGGGGGCCTGAACGTTGATCGCCTTGAGCGAGGGAAAGGCGTGCAGGCCGTGCGGACCCTGCGATTCCATCCAGCGCAGCCATTCGCGCAGCCAGGCTTTATCAATGCCGGCGATGGGGCTGAGTCCGCCGCTGGTGTCGCCGTCCATGGTGGCATAACCGACGGCGGCTTCGCTGCGGTTGCTCGTGGCGAGGAGCAGCGCGCCGCTGATGTTGGCCAGCATCCAAATCCCGGGGCTGCGCACGCGGGCCTGGATGTTTTGCAGTGCGATGTCGTCCTGCGCCCATGTCAGAGAACGCTGAAGCCCGCCTTCAATCATCTTCGTATAGCCGGCGATGAGCTTGCTGACGTCGAACTCGAAATGCCGGGCACCCACGGCGGCGGCGACGGCTCTGGCGGCGTAGCGCGTCACCTTGCCGCTGTTGGCGCTGGCCTGATAGGCGGTCGTCAGGAGATGCTCCATGAACCCGGCGGGCGTTTCTGCTGCTCCCAGTTCGCTGATATAGGAAAGCTTCGCCCGCAGGCCGGCGGCACCGAGTTCATTCAGGGCCAGTTCCACCATGAGCCGCACCAGGACGGCGCACGCCGCACTGTCCGCGCCGCCGCTGAGACTGACGACAAATCCCCGCGACCGGCTCTTCCGCAGGTAGTCGAACAACGCCAGCGGCACCGCGCGGGAAAATTCCTCGGCTTTGAGATTCGGCGACTGCTCCCAGCCGGGCTCCGCCACAGATTGCTTTTCCGGAGTTAGGGACGGCCAGGTGAAAGGCACACTCACCAGCGCATCGTCATCGTCCGTCAAGTTAGGCCGGTAGCTCGCGGTGCGCGCCTGGTTCATCCGGGTGGAATCCACATCCACCTGCGCGGTGATGACCTTGAGGTCCTGAAAAGAAAACCGCCCGCTCGCGGCGCACAGTTTCCCCTGCGTCGCGATCATGGCCTCGCCGTCGAAGATCGCGCGGCCGGATTCGTTCCCGAGCAGGTTGGCATACACATAACTCACCCCAAACGCCCGGCTGCCCTCCAGCACGAAACGCTTCCGGATCTCCTGCTTGTCGAAGGCGAAGTGGCTCGCGCTCGGATTCAGAATCACGTCCACGCCCCGCAGCGCCAGCCCAATGCCCGGGCGGTTGGCGACCCAGGCATCCTCACAAATCTCAAAGCCGAACTTCACGCCGCCGATTTCATAATAAAGATCGCCGCAGGGATACGACACGCCTTCCATTTCCAGCAGGCCCTGCACCCCCTCCGGCCACGGCTTGAACCACCGCGGCTCGTAATGAATACCGTCGCCGGCGAGGAATCGCTTCCCGGTGAAGCCCGCGATTTTTCCATCCACCGCCAGACACGCGAAATTGAAGATCCCCTTCTGATACATCACCGGCAGTCCCAGACTAACAATCATGCCCTTCGTCAGCGGCACCAGCTCCTGCAACATCCGCCACGCCATGCGCTGCACCGACGGCGAGTGAAACGCATCCTCACAGCCATAACCGGTGATGCACAACTCCGGCAAACACAGCACCGACGCCCCCGCCTCCCGCGCCTCCGCGATCGCCCGCGTGATCCGCTCCCTGTTCCCACGCCAGTCCAGCGGCGTCTGATTGAGCACGGCGGCGGCGAGTTTGAGGAGCTTCATTGGCGGGGACTATGGGATTGGTGAGAGCGTTGTCGAGCAGGGAGCGGCAGCGCCGGTGCGAGGACATCTGTACGTCCCGGACACCGGCCCGACCTCCGGAGTCGTGGCGGGCTTTGGTGGACGGTTGATGTTCGGCGGCCCGGTTTGCCCCTGTTTGACGGTTGCCCGCCGCGGGGCGGCATGACAGGAGAGCGGAGTGAATTTCCTCGCCTACTACCTGCACCGGATGGATCCGGTGATTCTGAAACTGACGGACGCGCTCCAGTTCCGCTGGTATGGACTGGCCTACGTGGCGGGATTTCTGGCGGGCTACTGGCTGCTGCGGTGGTGGGCGAAGCGGGGGATCGGGGAACTGAAGGAGGCGCAGGTGGCGGATTTCCTGACGTATGCGGCACTCTTCGGGGTCCTGCTGGGGGGACGGCTCGGCTACATGCTGTTCTATGA